>JBEBCR010000181.1:0-5410 GCA_041157565.1 Planctomycetota bacterium
TGGCTCCCCGAGTAGGGCTCGAACCTACAACCCTGCGATTAACAGTCGCATGCTCTACCATTGAGCTATCGGGGATCGTTTGGGCGCATAAGGGTACCGCCGGAGCGTCCCAAGTCAAGCCGTGGAGCCATCCTTCGGCCGTCGGCCGGTTCGGGCTTGAACGCTCGCGCCCGCTCCAGCGCTGCCCGCGCGCGCTCCTTGGGCGGTCGCTCGGCCCGGGGGACGGGCCCGGCGGCGCGGCTAGGCGGGGTGGAAGGAAACCTCTTCCGCGTCGAAGGTGCATGGACCTGCCGGCAGGTCCGCGAGGCGGAAGGAGGACGCGAAGTCGCCCGGCGAGCCCGCGCGCCCCGCGGCCATGCCGCAACTCGCCGCGACCGCGGCGACGATCCGCCCGGGGGCCACGCCGCGACCGCGCAACTCGGCGAGGGTCAGTCCGGCGCTGCGCTTGGCGAGTCGCACGCCGTGCGCGTCGAGGACGAGTGGCACGTGCGCATGGCGCGGCGTGGGCAGATCGAGGAGCCGCTGCAGCAGCACTTGCCGCGCCGTGACGTCGAGCAGGTCGCCGCCGCGCACGACCTCGCCGACGCCGTCGCGCGCATCGTCGACCACGACCGCCAACTGGTAGCTCGGCTCGCCCGCGCGCGTCAGCAACGGGAAGTCGCCCACGCTGGCCTGCACGTCGATCGCGCGCGCGCCATGCAACTCGTCGACGAACTCGACCGGGCCCGGCGGCACGACCAGTCGCAGCGCCGGCTCGCGGCCGGTCTCCGCGCGCGCCGCCGCGAGGCTCGTCCAGCGTCCCCGGCACGTGCCGGGGTAGCGCGGACCTTCGTCGCCGTGCGGCGCGCTCTGGGCGGACGCCACTTCCTTGCGCGTGCACACGCACGGGTAGGCGAGGCCGCGCTCGAGCAGCCATTGCGCGCGCTCGCGGATCGCCGCCAAGCCTTCGCTCTGCAACCGCCAAGGCCCATCCCAATCCAGGCCGAGCCAGCGCAGGTCCTCGATCACGCCCGCGACGTGCTCGGGCGAACAGCGGCCCGCGTCGAGGTCCTCGACGCGCAGCACGAGCCGCGCGCCTTGGCTGCGCGCGCGCCACCACGCGACGAGGAAGGTGCGCGCGTGGCCGATGTGCAGCCGGCCGCTGGGCGAGGGCGCCAGGCGGCCCGTCGCGTTCACCACGTGGACACCTCGCGCCGCGAGCGGAAGAGCAGGAAGAGGAAGAGCGGCCCGCCAAGCAGCGCCAACAGCACTCCCGGCGGCAGCGCGCCGCTCCAGCCCGCCGCGCGCGTGGCCACGTCGCACCACAAGAGGAAGGCCGCGCCGCACAAGGCCGCGGCGAAGGCCAAGGGACGGTGCGCGCGGCCGAAGGTGGCGCGCGCGAGGTGCGGCACGATCAAGCCGACGAAGGGGATCTGGCCGCACACCGCCGTGGAGGTCGCCACGCTGGCCGCCGCGGCGAGCAAGGCCAGGCGCGACACGGCGAGTTCGTCGACGCCCAGCGCGCGCGCGTCCTGCACGCCGCCGCGCAGGAGGTCGAGTTCGCGTCCGACGAAGGGCACGACGCCGAGCGCCACCGCGAGTCCGAACCACACGAGCAGCGCGTGCACCGCGGACCGATCCTCGAAGCTCCCGAAGCTCCACACGAGGATGCTGCGCGACACTTCCCAGTCCGGCAGCGCCAGCGCCTGCAGGAACTGCTGCGCGCCCGCGCACAGGATGTTCATGGCGATGCCCAGGAGGAGCGTCGTCGGGATCGAGGGGCGTCGTCCGGCGAGTCCCAGCTTCCACACGACCAGCGCCACGAGCACCGAACCCACGAAGGCGCTGGCGGGAACCACGACCAGTCCCGCCTGCAGGTCGGCGCCCAGGAGATCCAGCTTGTGCGCGGCTCCTCCCAGCGCGATCAGGGCCGCGACGGCGAACAGCGCGGCGCCGGCGGACAAGCCTAGGAGTCCGGGCCCGGCGAGCGGGTTCTGGAACACGCCCTGCACGAGCACTCCAGCCACCGCCAGCGAAGCGCCCGTTCCCGCGATGGTGAGCGCGCGCCACAAGCGCAGGCGCGCGATGGTCGTCGTCGTGGGGTCGGCGTCGCCCATGAGGGCCGGCCAGATCTCGGAAAAGCCCAGCGACACTTCGCCAAGGCCGAGCTCCAGCGCCACGCCGGCAAGGAGCGCGAGGGCGACCAACCAGGGCCATGCGCCGCCGCGGCCGGCTCGGGCGTGGGCTTGGGGCGGTCGCGTGCTCATGTCGGGCAGGGCGCTTCCATGCGGCGTCGCGCGCGCGGGAGCGGGCCGGATGGTAGCGGATGGGGCGGCGGCGCGGTCTCCGCTGGCCCTCGGCGACGTCGCTGCTAGCCTGTTCGGCATGGCGTGGCTACCGGATGGCTCGTCCTTTGGTTCCACGCGCCAAGCGCGCGAGCTGGACGCGCGGGCCGCGGCGGAACTGGGGCTCACTGGGCTCGTTTTGATGGAGACGGCGGGCGGGCAGGCGGCCGAGGCCGCGTGGCGCGAGTGGCTGGCGCGGTCCGACTCCGCGCCGTACCGGCCGCGCCTCGCCATCCTGTGCGGCGCGGGCAACAACGGCGGAGATGGCTTCGTGGTGGCGCGCAGGCTAAAAGACCGCGCCGATGTGGCCTGCCTCGTCGCGTCGGAAACGCAAGCCGCGCCCCCCGATGCCTCGACCATGCGCCGCGCAGCCGAGGCTTGCGGCGTCGTCGTGCTCGACCTCCGCACGCCCGAGGGGATGGATGCGGGCCTTTCCCGCCTGCGCGAAGCGCGGATCGTGGTCGACGCCGTGCTTGGGACGGGCGCCCGACGCCCTGTCCAGCAAGGCGCGCGCGTGCTTTTGGAGGCACTGGCGGCCTGCCGTGCGGTGGACCCGCCCCAAGGCGCCTGCGCGCGGCCCCTGGTCGTCGCCTTGGACCTGCCCTCGGGTGGCTGCGGCGATACGGGAGAGTGCGACCTCCTGACGCCCCGCTGCGACCTCACGGTCACGTTCGGGCTCGCCAAGCACGGCCTGCGCCTGCCGCCCTTGGCGGCCCTGGCGGGGCGGATCGAGTTGGCGGACCTGGGCCTGCCGTTGGCTTTTCGGACCCGGCAGAGTGCGGGAAACGGGCGGAAGGACCTTCCCTAACCCGTTCTTTATGGGGCAGTTGGCTGGTTCAGAGGCGGAAGAATCAACCCATCAGGCTACCAAACGGGGTGCTGGATTGCCACTTGACCCCTCCCCGCTCCCAAACACGGGTGGTACAGTTCGAATGCCCTGAGAGGCGTGGAACCTGCACCGGCCGGTGTGGGTCGAACGGCTCAGGGACCGAAACATGGCGGTCGAATGGGCTTGCGACGCGTTCGCAAGCCGGTCGGACACCAGGCTTCGGAGCCACTCCCTAGATCTAGGCAAACTCTCCACAGTCCGACTCAAACAGGAGTCCTACATGATTCGCAACTCGCTCATGACGGCCGGCATCCTGCTCGTTGGCGCCTCCGCCTTCGCGCAGCAGAACGCCGCCTCCCGTGTTCAACCGATCACGGGCCCGGTCCGCAACGCTGGTGTCTACCACCTGAACACCGGCACGTGGACGCGCCACGCCACCCAGGCCAACCTGGGTGCCGACATCATCTACAACAACACCTGCAGCTCGACGTACTTCTCCGCGTTCAGCGGCGACCTGTACAACGACGAAGGTCGCCTGCCGAGCCCGAGCGGCCCGAGCAACCTGAACAACCGTCCGGGCTGCACGACCAGCTACCTGATCGACGGCATCCAGATCGCCTACTGCACCGACCAGACGACGGGCAACTACAGCCTGTCGTTCTTCGAAGCGCAGGCCGGCTGCACCTCCGTCATCGGCGTCACGCCGACCGCCTCCTACACGCTGGCCCTCGGCACGCAACTGCCGGCCGCCGCGGTGGTGGGCACGGCCAACTGCTGGGTCGTCACGATCGACGCCGCCGGCGGCGTCGCCAACTTCACGATGCAGGCCGACGGTGACGGCACCTACGGTGGTGGCGGCATCGACACCTTCTCGTGGCAGATGGGCTCGACGGCTGCCGGCACCGGCACCGGTCCGTTCATCTCCGGCGACCCCAACACCTGCCTCGGCTACGACGGCACGCGTTGGGACCCGACGATCAACTACGCCGAAGACGGCACGGGCATGGGCACCCAGAACAGCTTCTACATCGAGGGTGGCGTCACGGCCCCCGGCTGCTACTGGTTCGGCCCGAACCTGCCGATGGCCTCGTTCTGGCTCGAGCTGAACGCCAACGCTTGCGTTCCGACCGAACCGGGCGTGCGCTACTGCTCCGGCGACGGCACGGCCACGGCCTGCCCCTGCGGCAACGCGGGCACCGCCGGCAACGGTTGCGCCAGCTCGATCAACACCGCGGGCGCGAGCCTCGGTGCTGCCGGCTCGGCCAGCCTCGCCGCCGACACCGTCGTCCTGACGGGCGCCGGCATGCCGAACAGCAACGCGCTGTACTTCCAGGGCACCATCCGCCAGAACACGGGCCTCGGCAACGCGTTCGGCGACGGTCTGCGCTGCGCGGGCGGCACGATCATCCGCCTCGGCACCAAGACGAACGTCGCGGGCACCTCGTCGTACCCGACCGCCGGCAACCAGTCGGTGTCGGTCCGCGGCGCGATCACGGTCCCGGGCACGCGCACGTACCAGGCTTGGTACCGCAACGCGGCCGCGTTCTGCACGCCGTCGACCTTCAACCTGTCGAACGGCTACGAGATCGTCTGGGCCCCGTGATTCCTTGCGGCTCGGCCTAGGCCGGGTCGCTTGAATCGCACCTAGCAACTGCGACCCGCTGCGCCTCTGGCGTGGCGGGTCGCAGCGTTTTCGGCCGACCACATGCGGAGAGCAGCAGCCTCGGGATGCTGGTCCCGTTGGCTGTGCACAATGCGCACGCGACCAGCGCGGCTGGGACGCGCGCCCCAAGCGGAACATCCCGACAGCCTGCCCATGAGCGTCGAAGCGCGAGCGTCTCATCCAAATGGACTCGCTCCAGTCGCTCGACGGGTTGCTTGCGCCAGAGCGCCAGGCTGCCATGTCGCGGCCAGGGCGCCGTCCTCGAGGAAGTGGCCACGGTCTACGTGCCAGACGGCTTGGAGCACCCTCCGCGTTCGTTCCGCAGCCCGAGTCCACGAGCGGCAACCCTTCGCCGCATCCATGCGACCGCGCGGCGTTGGCGCGGACGCCGACCGCGAGGCTCGAGTTGGGGCGTGACGCTGGTGGTCGCCGGGAGGCGTCCTGACCGAGGACAGGCGCGATTCCAGTCCTCCAGCGGCCTGCATTCGGCGCTGCGACGACCATCAGCCTGCGTCCGGAGCGCGCCGCAGGGAGAATCCCCCGACTTGAAGTCCGTCCGGCGTGCACAGCGAAAGGGACCAGCATCCCCGGCGG
>JBEBCR010000182.1:0-2826 GCA_041157565.1 Planctomycetota bacterium
TTCGACGGCTTCCGCACGTTGTCGGCGAACATCGCCGTCGAGCTGCCCGAGGCGGTGCGCGACAGCACGCACTACCGCACGTTGTTCCTGGCGGGCCTGTGCCTGTTCGCCATGACCTTCGCGCTGAACACCTTGGCCGAGCTGGTGCGCCAGCGCGTGCGCCGGAGGTCGTACCAGCTGTGAGCTCCGTCGGGACGCAACCCGCGTCGCGCGTCGTGGCCAAGCGCCAGCGGCGCGAGCGCCAGCCGACTTCGCTGTCGGCGCACGGCGAGCCCTTCGTGTGGCTCGCCGGCGGCGCCATGGCGACCTGCCTCGCCATGATCCTTGGCCTCTTGGCGCTGGTGCTGTGGCAGGGCGGCGGCACCTTCTGGCCCGGCCGGGTGGTCGTGCTCGACCTCGTCGACGGCTCGAAGGTCAGCGGCGAGGTCAACGTCGAGGAGGACTACTCGCCGGCCGAGCAGGCCTTCGCCAAGGTCCCGGCCGACTCGCGCGAGGCCGCGCGGCGCGCGGTGGCCGAGGCGGGCGGCGAGTCGCGCCGGCGCATGCTGCGCGTCGGCAACTACGAGCACACCGGCCAGCACTACCAGTGGGCCTCCGACTTCGAGGTCGCGCGCGAGTCGGAGCCCGAATGGATGCTCGTCGTCGAGCGCCTCGCGCGCGGCACCGCGGCCGGCCGCTTCTACGGCGAGCCGCGCGCCTTCGAGCTGGACGGCAAGGCGCAGGCCGAGGGCCCCGAGGCCAGCTGGCGCGCCTTCGAGGCCGAGCACGCGCTGGCGCGCTCCGAGCACGCGCGCCTCGAGCACCTGCAGTCCGAGGAGCTGGGCGCCATCAACGCGGAGCTCGAGGCGTTGCGCCTGCGCGTGCGCGCCGTCGAGATGCGCGAGGGCGCCGAGAGCGCGGCGCACCTCGCCGAAAAGGAACGGGCCGCCGAGGAGGATCGCGCGCTGCGGCGCCGCTTCGCCGAGGTCGAGCGCGAGGCCTCCGCGCTGTCGCGCGAGCTGGCGCGCCGCGCGCTGGTGCTCGAGACCGCCGACGGCAAGATCACGCGCGCGCAGCTCTCCGACATCGTGCTGGCCTATCCGGCGAACCAGCTGGGCTTCCTCCAGAAGCTCGGCGTGTACGCCAAGCGCTGGCGCGAGTTCCTCTTCGACCAGCCGCGCGAGGCCAACAGCGAAGGCGGCGTGTGGCCAGCCATCTTCGGCACGGTCGTCATGACCCTGCTCATGTCGCTGGCGGTGGTGCCCTTCGGCGTGCTGGCCGCGTTGTACCTGCGCGAGTACGCCAAGCCCGGTCCGCTCGTCAGCACCGTGCGTATCGCCGTCAACAACCTGGCCGGCGTCCCGAGCATCGTCTTCGGCGTCTTCGGCCTCGGGTTCTTCTGCTACATCTGCGGCGCGTCCATCGACCAGCTGCTGCACGCCGAGCGCCTGCCCAACCCCACCTTCGGCAAGGGCGGCGTGCTGTGGGCGTCGTTCACGCTGGCGCTCCTGACCCTGCCGGTGGTCATCGTCGCCACCGAGGAGGCCCTCGCGGCCGTTCCCGGCTCGATGCGCGAGGGCAGCTACGCCTGCGGCGCCACCAAGTGGCAGACGATCCAGCGCATCGTGCTGCCGCGCGCCATGCCCGGCATCATGACCGGCATGATCCTCGCCATCGCGCGCGGCGCCGGCGAGGTCGCCCCGCTGATGCTCGTCGGCGCGGTCAAGGTCGCGCCCGAGATGGCCGTCGACGGGACCTTCCCCTACCTCCACCCCGAGCGCAGCTTCATGCACCTGGGGTTCCACATCTACGATCTCGGCTTCCAGAGCCCCAACAGCGAGGCGGCCAAGCCCATGGTCTACACCACGACCCTGCTCCTGATCCTCCTGATCGTGCTGCTCAACGTGGCGGCGATCTGGGTGCGCAACCGCCTGCGGCGCCGCTACGCGGCGGGCGTCGTCTGAACACCGCCACGAGGAACACAATCGTGCAACAGACCAGCGCGCCCGCGAAGCCCGAAGCGATCCGAACGATGAGCGCCGACACCAAGCCTTCCGCCGTCCCGCCGCCCTCCAACAAGCAAGGCGGGCTGTTCGAGCAGATCTCGCGCGGCGAGCCCTACCGCACCGAGATGCACGAGAGCGTGCACAAGGACGAGGCGGTGCTGCGCATCTCGGACTTCCGCCTGTGGTACGGGCAGAAGCAGGCGCTGCACTCGATCTCGATGCCGGTGCCGCGCGGCAAGGTGACGGCCCTGATCGGGCCCTCGGGCTGCGGCAAGTCGACGCTCCTGCGCTCCGTCAACCGCCTCAACGACCTGGTCGAGGGCGTGCGCATCGAGGGCGACATGGCGCTCAACGGCGACAGCATCTACGCCTCCGGCGTCGACGTCATCGAGCTGCGCAAGCGCATCGGCATGGTGTTCCAGAAGCCCAACCCGTTCCCGATGAGCATCTACGAGAACGTGGTCTACTCGCTGCGCATCGACGGCGAGCGAGACAAGCGCGTGCTCGACGAGGTGTGCGAGAAGAGCCTGCGCGGCGCGAGCTTGTGGGACGAGGTCAAGGACCGCCTGCAGGAGAGCGCGCTCGCCATGTCCGGCGGCCAGCAGCAGCGCCTGTGCATCGCGCGCGCCATCGCCGCCGAACCCGAGGTGCTCCTGCTCGACGAGCCGTGCTCGGCCCTCGACCCGATCGCCACCGGCCGCATCGAGGACCTGATCGAGGAGCTCAAGGGCAGCTACTCGGTCCTGATGGTGACCCACAACATGCAGCAGGCCAGCCGCGCCAGCGACTACTGCGCCTTCATGTACCTCGGCCGCCTCGTCGAGTACGGCGCCACCACCGA
>JBEBCR010000183.1:0-19997 GCA_041157565.1 Planctomycetota bacterium
CGCGCTCCCTTGCAGATCCACTGCGCCGAGAGCGAGGCGGAGGTCGAGTGGATGCTCCATGGGCGCGGCCCCTTCGCCGCGTGGCTTGGCGAATCCCCGCGTCGCGCGCCGCTCGAGCACCTGCTGCGCGCCGGGGCGCTCTGTCCGGGCACGACGCTCGTGCACGCCAACCACCTCGACCCCGAGCGCGACGGAGCCTTGCTCGCGCGGCGCGGCGTGGCGCTCGTGCATTGCCCGGGCGCGCACCGCTGGTTCGGGCGCGCGCCGTTCCCGCTGGCGGCTTGGCGCCGGCAAGGCGTGCGCGTGGTGCTGGGCACGGACAGCCTCGCCTCCAACGACGCCTTGGATTGCCGCCACGAGGCGGCGCTCGCCATGGACGCCTTGGGCGTGTCCCCCGTGGAGACGCTGGGCATGCTGGGCGACGAGGCCGAGGACGCCTTGGGCAAGCCCTTCGGGCGCAGTGGGTTGGCGCTCGGCGCGCGAGCCGATTTCGCGGCCCATCGCACGCTGGCGGGACCCGAGGCGGCCATGGAGGATCTGCTCCGCGCCCGACAATCCGTGGCTCGAGTGTGGATCGGGGGCCGGCAAGTCCTACTCTGTGGGGAAGCCCTCGACGGCGGCGCGCGCGCGCCTGGCGCCGTCTGAGGCCCGCGCCCGCCCATGCCCCCCATGCTGCTCGATCCGGAGAAGCTGCGCGCACTCGACGTGCTGCGCGCGGGCAAGCGCTTCCTCCTGTGCGGACACCAGCGGCCCGACGGCGACGTGCTGGGCGCGCAGGCCGCGCTGGCGCGCGTGCTGCAGGCGCAGGACAAGGACGTGTGGATCGTCAACCCCGACCTGCCGGAGCCGCGCTACGACTACCTCGCGCGCGACTGCCGCTTCCGCGCCTGGTCGGGCGACCTGCCGGCGCACGACGTGGTCGTGATGCTCGACTTCTCCGAGTTGTCGCGCCTCGGCGAGATGGAGGCGGCGGTGCGCGCCAGCGCCGCCAAGAAGGTAGTCGTCGACCACCACCTGCACGAAGGCGAGGCGTGGTGGACGGAGCGCTTCGTCGACACCTCCGCCGCGGCCACGGGACTGCTCGTGCGGCGCATCGCCGCCGCGCTCGACGTGCCGCTCGACGCCGCCGCCGCGCGCGGCATCTACACCTGCCTCGTCACCGACACGGGCTGGTTCAAGTACAGCAACACCGACGCGGAGACCTTGCGCGCGGCCGCGGAGATGGTCGAGCTGGGCGTCGTGCCCTCCGACGTGCACGCCGCCCTCGTGCAGCGCCGCAGCCCTTCGCATCCCTCCTTCGTGGCCGGGCTGCTGTCGGGCCTCTCGTACCACGACGGCGGCAGGGTCGCGATCTACTGCGAGGGTTCGGACATCCGCCGCGACGGCGAGGTCGACTCCGACGAGGTGCTCGACATCGTGCGCTCGGTCGAACAGGTCGAGATCGTCCTGTACCTGCGCGAGATGAAGGCCGGATCGGTCAAGTTGTCGGCGCGCAGCAAGACGAGCTTCGACGTGAACCGCCTGGCGCGCGGCTTCGGCGGCGGCGGGCACCGCCGCGCGGCGGGAGCCACGATCGCGGGTCGCCTGGACGAGGTGCGCGCGCGCGTCTTGGCCGCCGCCTCGGCCCAGCTGGCCGAGGCGGGTCGGGAGGGCGGCTGAGGGATGACCCAGGCCCTGGCTGGTCCGTTGGCGGTCATCTCCGACCTGCACTCCAACTTGGAGGCGCTGGAGGCGGTGATGGCCGACATTCGCGCCCAAGGCGTCCTTCGCGTCGCCTGCCTCGGCGACGTCGTCGGCTACGGTCCAGACCCGGAGTACTGCATCGACGTGGTGCGCGCGCAGTGCGAGGTGGCGATCCTCGGCAACCACGACGCCGCCGTGTTCGACGGCGCGGGCGACTTCAACCCCAACGCGCGCGCCGCGGTGGAGTGGACGCGCAAGCAGCTCGAGCCGGGGCTCCTGTCGCTGCACGCCAAGCGCGCGCGCTGGCGCTGGCTGCAGGAGCTGTGGTCCCAGCCCAAGCGCCGCATGTGGTCCGAGGGGCGCTTCCTCCTCCTGCATGGCAGCCCGCGCGATCCCGTGCGCGAGTACGTGCTGCACACCGACGGCTACCTCAATCCCGACAAGGTCGCCGCGATCTTCGCCGGCTTCGTCGGCGTCTGCGTCGGCGGCCACACGCACCACCCCGGCCTGATCGACGACGACTTCCGCTTCCACGAGCCCGAGTTCGCCGGCGGCGCGGCGACGATGGCCCTGCCGGCCGGGCGCAAGTCGTTCGTCAACGTGGGCAGCGTGGGGCAGCCGCGCGATGGCGACGCGCGCGCCTGCTACGCCATCCTCGAGGAGGAGCGCGTCACCTGGCGGCGCGTGCCCTACGACTTCCGTCCGACCCAGCGCAAGATCCGCGAGCGCGGACTGCCAGAGGCGCTGGCGCGCCGCCTCGAGCTAGGGCGCTGAGCGTCGAGCGCGCGTCCGGCGCCGCGCGCGGAGACCGCGTCAGGACAGGCGCAGCATCTGGCGCACGACGTGCCCGACGATCTGCGGGTTCTTGCGCATGCGACGCAGCGAGTAGGGGCGCCACTCCGGGCCGTAGGGCACGTAGACGCGCACGCGGTGCCCGGCGGCCTTCCAGCGCTCCCACCATTCCTCGCGCACGCCGAGCAGCACCTGCAGCTCGAAGCGGTCGGCTCCGTAGCCGTGTCGCCGCAGGATCGGCAGGCAACGCTCGACCAGCCCGTCGTCGTGCGAGGCCAGCGACAGCGTCGCGCCGCGCGCGCACAGGAGCTCGAGGCACTCGAGGTAGGCCGCGCGGATCGGCTCGGGGTCGACGTGGGCGATGCTCGCGGGCTCGAGGTAGATGCCCTTGACGAGTCGCACGTCGAGCGCGCCGGGCGCGAGGCGCGCGATGTCGTCCTTGGTGCAGAAGAGGCGCGACTGCAGCACGACGCCCACGTTGGCGTGGCGCGCGCGCAGCCGCTCGAACACGCGCAGCGTGCCGTCCTTCGTGGGGTGGTCCTCCATCTCCACGCGCAGGAAGATGCCGAGCGGGGCGCAGTGCGCTGCGATCTTCGAGTACAGCTCGAAGGCCAGGTCCTCGCGGATCGACAAGCCCACGTGGGTGGGCTTGACCGACACGTAGGCGTCGAGCTTGCGCGCGGCGAGCTGCGTCGCGGCGTCGCAGTAGGCCTGCGCCACGGCGCGCGCCTGCGCTTCGTCGGCGATGGCCTCGCCCAGCACGTCCAGCACCGAGGCGTGTCCGCGCCGGCCCAGCTCGGCGCAGCGCGCCAGCGCCTCCTCGAGCGTCTCGCCGGCGATGTAGCGCGCCGCCACGCGCCGCAGGATGGGCTTGGGGACCGAGGGCAGGACGGCGAGGACGAGGCGTGTGAAGAGGCCCATGCGTTGGCTCCCGCGGGTCGGGAGGCGGGAGGGCACTCTACTTTCCGCCGGGACGCGGCGCGATCCCCGCGGACGGCCGCCGCGCCTCCGGTCGGCCGATCCGCGCAAGGCGCGCCGCGCCGGGGCGTCGGCCGGGGAGGCGCGTCCCGCCTCGCGGATGCGTCGAGGCGCGCGCCCTGCTAGGCTCCCGGCCATGGCCTCCGGTGCGTTCGGCGGACTGCAGGAAGGCGCGGGCGCGCGGCTGGTGCTGACCACCGCGCCCGACGCGGCGACGGCGGAGCGCATCGCGCGCGCGCTGGTCGACGAACGCTTGTGCGCCTGCGCCACCGTGCTGCCTGGCGCCACGAGCATCTACCGCTGGCAGGGCGCCGTCGAGTCAGCCAGCGAGTGCCAACTCGTCGTCAAGTGCTCCGAGGCCGTCCTCGAGCGCCTCGTGGCGCGCCTCGCGGCCTTGCATCCCTACGAGCTCTCCGAGTGCGTCGTGCTCGAGCCGCGGCAGGTCGAGTCGCGCTACGCGGCATGGATCCTGGAGCAGTGCGACCCCGCGCCTTGAACCACCTGGCGCTCCTCGCGGCGCTCGCCGCGTGCTGGTGCGCGTCGAGCGGCTGCGCGAGGCGTCCCGACGAAGGCGCGCGGCCGCTGCACCTCGTGCTGGCCACCGTGGAGGGCCTGCGCGCCGATCGGGTCGTGCCGGGCGCGGCCGGGCCCCGCCCGCTGCGCGCGAGCTCCAACCCAGAGGTGCGCCTCGAAGGCCGCGGCTTCTCGTTCGACGACCTCGCCGAACGCGGCGTGACCTTCGCCAACGCCTACGCGAGCTCGCCCGCGTTGGCCCCGGCCCTGGGCGCGCTGCATTCCGGCCGCTCGCCCATCGAGTCCGGACTCGAGCGCGACGGCGAACTGCTGCCGGGCGAGCAGGCGACCATCGCCGAGTTGTGCGGCGCTTCCGGGTTCGCCACCGTCGCGTTCGTGCGCGATCCGCGCGGCGAACTGCGCGCGGCCTTCGGGCAGGGCTTCCAGCGCTTCGACTCCTGCGCCGACGACGCCGAGGTGCTCGCGCGCGCCCTGGATTGGTTCCGCGCCCGCGACGCCGGCGCCGAGCAGCGGACCTTCGCCTGGATCCACCTCGGCGGACCGGCCTTCCCGCTGGAGGAGCCGCTCGAGGGAGAGCCTGCCGCGCCCGCCTGGCTCGAGGAGCGCGGCGCCCTGCGTCCCGCGCGCGTCGACGCGGCCCTGTGCGTCGAGCTCGCCGCGGCGCCGCTCGCGGATCGGGCGCGGCGCGCCGCCGTGGAGCTCGCCTACGACCGCGCGGTGTGGCGGCTGGAGTCGGGCCTCGCCGGACTGCTCGAGATGGCCCACGATCCGTTCCAGCCGGCCGCCGAGGCCAGCGAGGCGTGGCCGCGCACGGCCTTCGTCCTGTGCGGAGTGGCGCCGACCATGCTGTTCGAGCGCGGCGTCGCCGGCGCGGCGCCCAGCCTGTGCGAGTCGCGCCTGCGCGCGCCGCTCGTCCTGCACCACCCCGACAGCCTGCCTGGCGGGCGCATCGAGGACCTGCTCGTCGACCTCTCCGACCTGCGCTCCACCTGCGTCGAGTGGCTGGGGCTCGACGACCCGCGCGACGGCGCGAGCCCTTCGCTCCTCGCCCAGCTCGACGGGCGCGCGAGGCGCCGCGAGTGGCTGGCGTGCGCCTACGACCGCGTGTTCAGCGTGCGCGACGCGCGCCTGCGCCTCGTGTGGAATCCGCTGAAGAAGCGCTGGCACGGCCAGGCCGCGGGGGAGGAGACGGCCGAGGTCGAGCGCCTGCACGAGGTCGCGCTCGAGGTGCGCGACCTCTCCCGCGAGCGGCCGGACGATGCGCTCCGCCTGCAGGCGCTCGTCAAGCGCTGGCGCGAGTCGCTGCGCCCCTTCCCGCCGCACTTGAAGCCGCGGCAGGACCCATGAAGGGCGCGCGACTCGAGGTCGGCGATCGTCGCGCGGCGTGGATCGCCTTCTGCCTCGTGTCCGCCTGGTTCCTCCTGTGGGCCCAGCCGTCGGCCGACGTGATCGACGCGGAGGTCGCCCACCAATCCGCGCGCAGCCTGTGCCGCGAAGGCACGCTCGCCATGGGCGACAGCCCGCAGGCGCGGGCGCTGGTGGAGCACGCTCGAGGATCCGCGCCGGGCGCGAGCCCGTTGTCGCAGGGCGCCGACGGCCTTTGGCGTTCGTGGTACGCGCCCGGGCAGTCGTTGCTCTTGGCTCCGCTGCATCTCGTGGGCGACGCGTTGTCCGCCATCGACCCCGCGCCCGAGGCGCGCGCGTCGGCGCGCGTCCTCGACGGCGTCGCGCGCGCCGAGTGGTGGCCGCACGCCGCCACCTCCTGGGCGAACCCGTTGTGCGCGGGCGCCATGGCCGCCATGGCGTGGCTCGTGGCGCGCCGCCTCGGCGCCTCGCGCCGTTCGAGCGCCTGGGCGGTGCTCGGCCTGTCGTTCGCGAGCTTCCTCGCGCCACTTTCGCGCGGCCAGCTCTCGGACGTACCGGCCGCCCTGCTCCTCCTCGTCGGCCTGGAGCGTTGGCTGGCGTCGCGCGCGGGCGTGGCTCGCGCGCTTGGATGGTGCGGCCTGGCGCTGGGCCTGGCCTGCGCCGTGCGCGTGCAGCTCGCGCCCGCGGCGCTGTGCCTCGCCGCCTGCGCCGCGTGGAGCGCCAAGAACCGCGCCGCGGCGGCCGCGCGGCTGGCGCCGGGATTGGCCCTGGGCGCGCTCTTCGTGGGCCTCGCCAACCACTCGCGCGGCGGTTCGCCCTTCGACTTCGGCTACGGCAGCGTCTTCGCCGGCGGCTTCTTCGCCCGCGACCCGCTCGAGGGCGCGTGGCTGCTCCTCGCCTCGCCGGGCCGCGGCTTGTGGTGGTCGGCGCCGGTGCTGGTGCCGGCGTTGCTCGGTTGGTGGATGCTGCGCCGCCGCGACGCGAGCTTCGCCCACGCGCTCGTCGTCGCGGCCATCCTCGTCGCCGCGCCGGCTTGCGCCATGGTCGCTTGGCACGGCGCGCACGCCCATGGTCCGCGCTACGTGCTGGGGGCGGTCGTGCTGCTCGCGCCGTGCGCCGCGCTGGCCTTCGACCGAGGGAGCGCTCTCGCCAGGGCCGGGTGGCGCGCGTCGCTCGTCGCCGCGGCGCTGCTGCAGCTCTCCTTCCTCGCCGTCGACGCGGCGAGCTGGCACGCGGCGGCCATCGAGGCCCAGCGGCGCCTGCGGCCCGAACTCGCGCGCCAAGGCGCGGATCCCGTCGTGCGCGACGAGGAGCTGTTCCAGTCGGCGCTCGTCGATTGGCGCACCGCCCCGCCCACCAGCGTGCCGCGCTTCGCGCTGGCGCAGCTGCGGGCCGCCCCGGACGGGGCCATCGACGCCGAACTCGTCTTCCCGGCGGCGGGAAGGGCTTCGTTCCTGCCTCCCGAGCGCGCGCGCCACGGGCGCTTCCTCGTCCTGCGCGACGCGGGCGAGGTGGGGGCCGCGCGCTGGCCGCTGCTCTCCTTCGTGGCGCTCCTCGCCGCCGCCGGCGCGTGGCTGCTGCGCCGCGCCCTCAAGGAAGGACGCGCCGAGGACCGATGAGCACGAGGTGGCGCACCTCGTCCCCATCGCCGGATCGATGCTGCTCGCCGCGCTGGCGTGCTGGCCCTGCGGGGAGCCGCGCGCGGCCGGGAGCGCGGGCGTGGTCGCGGAGGCGCTGGAGCAGCGCGACTACGCGCTGGTCGAGGGCGGGCTTCCCGTCGGCCTTTGCCGCGAGCGCCGCCACGAGCGTGGCGGCGTCCTGACGCTCGAGCGCGTGTACGAGTGGCCGCGCGCGGGCGCCGAGCCCGTCGTCGTGCGCCATGTCGAGACGCGCGACAGCCTGGGCTGGCGCCTGTCGTGGCGCGAATTGGCCAAGGACGGAGGGAGCCTGCACGCGCAGCGCGGCCTCGACGGCGCCCTCGAGTGGCGCGCCCACGACGCCTTCGGCTCGACGAGCGGCGCGACGCGCGCCGAGAAGGCGCGCTTCCCGCTGGAGGCGGGCGAGCTGGCGCGGACGGGTCGACTGGAGCGCGGAGGCTTCGAGCTGTTCGAGCCGACGACGCGGCGCGTGTCGATGGTGGCCGCGGCTTCGCGCGCGCTGCGCGACGAGCGCCGCTTCGAACTCGTGCGCTCCGACGGCCTCGTCGCGCACTCGTGGACCTGGCGCGCGGGCGTCCCGCAGGGCTTCGCCTTGCAGGATGGAGCCAGCGAGGCGCGCCTCCTCGCGCCGCGGCGCGTCGCGGCCCTGCGCGACCGCCTTGGCCTGCCGGCCCTGCCCTGAAGCGCAGCGAGCGCGTGAACGATTCGGTCGTCATCCGCGTAGGCCTTGCGTGAAGATGGCTGGACGGCGTGGTCGGCCAATGCCTCCATCGGATACAGTCATCGTGTGAGGCGCAGCCCCCAAGTCGCAAGGAACAGGCCCGCCGCGTCCCGCGCGGGCGGTGCGTGGCGCGCGGCCGCGCTGGCCCTCGCGTGCGCGACGCTCGCCTGCAACAGCGCCCGGGAATGGCGCGCGGAGGCCGACGAGGAGGCCTACGCGCTGGTCGCCAAGCGGCGCGTCGAACTGCGCCTCGATCCGCGCTTCACCATCGAGCCCGCGGCGCGCGAGCTGCGCGAGAAGCTGGCGGCCGGCGGCGCCCCGCCGCTCCTGACCCTGCCGACGACCCTCGCCATCGCCGCCGAGTGCAGCCGCGAAGTGCAGGCGCGCAAGGAACGCCTATACCTCGCCGCCCTGGACGTGACGCTCGAGCGTTGGCGCTTCCACGCGCAGAAGGGCATGTCGCTCTCGGCCTTCCTCGACGGCGAGGACGAGGAGGCGGTGCAGGCGCGCGGCGACGCGGCGCTCTCCATCTCGCGCCTCTTCGGCGACGGCACGCTGGTCGTGGCCGAGGCGGGCTTCGACGTGGCGCGCAGCCTCGTGTCCTCCGACGGCTGGAATCCGGCCTCGAGCCTGTCGTTGTCGATCTCGCGCCCGCTGCTCGCCGGCGGCGGCGAGGACATCGTGCGCGAGCCGCTGACGCAGAGCGAGCGCGACCTCGTCTACGAGACGCGCTCGTTCGAGCGCTTCCGCCGCACCTTCGCCTTCGACGCGGCCTCGCGCTGGTACCGGCTGCTGCAGTCGCGCAACGAGGTCGAGAACCAGCGCGTCAACGTGGCGAACCTCGAGCAGTTGTCGCAGCGCAACCGCGCGCTGGCCGAGGCGGGCCGCCTGTCGGAGATCGAGTTCGGGCAGGCGCGGCAGAACGAGCTGCGCTCGAAGAACCAGCTGCTCGCCGCCGAAGAGCGCTTCGAGCGCGAACTGGTCCAGCTCGCGCTGTTCCTCGGGCTGCCCGTGGGCGCGCGCCTCGAGCCCGACGCGCGAGGACTCTCCGACCTCGAGGCCTCGGGCGCGGGCGGCTTGTCCCTGTCGGAGGACCAGGCCATCGCGCTGGCGCTTTGCGACCGCTACGACCACGCCAACACGCTGGGCGCCGTCGAGGACGCCGCGCGCCGCGTCAAGGTCGCCGAGGACGCCTTGCTGGCCTCGCTGTCCGTGGTGGGCGAGATGTCGGCGACCAGCGACGCCGGCGAGCCGTTCACGTACGGCGACGGGTCGCTGGGCTGGTCGGCGGGCTTCGCCTTCGCCGCGCCGTGGGAGAAGCTGCCGCAGCGCAACAACGCGCGCGCCGCCGTCGTGTCGTGGGAGTCCGCCAAGCGCGCCGCCGAGGCCAGCGAGGACGACATCCGCGCCGAGGTGCGCGAGTCGCTGCGGGCGGTGCGCGCCTCCGAGGAGTCGTGGACCATCCAGCAGAACGCCACGGAGCTCGCCCAGCAGCGGGTCGAGAGCACGCGGCTGCTCCTGGACGCCGGGCGCGCCGACACGCGCGACCTGCTGGAGGCGGAGGAGTCGCTCTTGTCCGCGCGCAACGCGGCCACGGGGGCGCTCGTCGATTGGGTGCTGGCGCGCATGTCCGCCTACCTCGACATGGAACGGCTGGTGGTGGAGGAGGGCGGCATCGTGCTCCTCGAACCGCCGGCTTCGCTCGCGGGCCGACCGCGGCAAGGGAGCTCCGGATGAGCAGCAAGTGGATGTGGATCGGGCTCGCGCTGGCGCTCGTCGTCGGGGCCGGACTGTGGCTGTCGCGCGGGGGCGAAGACGCCGAGGGCGTCCTGCGCGGCGCCAAGGTGCGCCGCGGTCCGCTGAAGGTGGCCGTCGTCCAGCGCGGCAACCTCGCCGCCAAGGACGCCAACAGCGTCAAGAGCGAGGTCGAGGGGCAATCGACGATCCTGTGGCTCGTCCCCGAAGGCACGCAGGTGAAGCCCGGCGACCTGCTGGTCGAGCTCGACGCCTCGGACCTCGTCGACAAGAAGGTGGCGCAGGAGATCGCCGTGCAGAACGCCGAGGCCTCGTACCAGAAGGCCAAGGCGCAGTACGACATCCAGGAGAGCCAGAACCGCTCCGACATCGAGGCCGCCGAGCGCAAGCTGGCCTTCGCGCGCATCGACAAGGAGAAGTACGAGGCCTCCAACGGCGACTACGCGCAGCTTTTCGCCGCCGCCGAGGAGAAGATCAAGCTGGCCGAGGGCGAGCTGGCGAAGTCGCAGAACACCTACGACTGGTCGAAGCAGCTGGCCGAGAAGGGCTTCCTCACGAAGAGCGAGCTCGACCGCGACGAGCTCGACTTCCAGCGCGCGCAGGTCAGCCTCGACCAGGCGCGCCGCAACAAGCAGCTGCTGGTCGACTACGACGCGCCGCGCAAGCGCGCCGAGCTCGAGGCGGACCTGCGCGAGGCGCAGCGCGGGCTCGATCGCGCGCAGCTCGAGGCCACGTCGAAGATCGTCGACTACCAGGCGGCGCTCGGCACCAGCAAGAGCAAGCTAGACCTCGAGAAGGAGAAGCTCGCCAAGTACGTCGACCAGCTGGCGAAGTCGAAGATCAAGTCGACCACCACCGGCATGGTGGTCTACGCGCGCGTCGAAGGCGGCGGCCGCATGGGCGGCTCCGAGCCCATCCAGGAAGGCACGACGGTGCGCGAGCGGCAGGAGATCCTGTCGATCCCGACCACGGGCGGCCTGATCGTCGAGGCCAGCATCCACGAATCGGTGCTCAAGCAGGTCTCGATCGGCAAGACCTGCAGCATCCAGGTCGACGCGCTCCCGGGCCAGGTCTTCAGGGGCAGGGTGCAGTTCGTGGCCCTGCTGCCGGACAAGGGTTCGTGGTGGGCCAACCCCAACCAGCGCCTGTACCGCACGGAGATCGCCGTCGAGGACGGCAACATCGAGATGCGCCCGGGCATGAGCTGCTCGGTCGAGATCCTGTCCGACATGATCGAAGACTGCCTGCAGGTCCCCGTGCAGTCGGTGGTGCTGCACGAAGGGCGCACGATCTCCTTCGTGGCCGACGGCGCGGGCGCCATCGAGCAGCGCGCGGTGAAGGTCGGTCGCGCCAGCGAGACCTTCGTCGAGGTGCTCGAGGGGTTGAAGGAGGGCGAGGAGGTGCTGCTCGCGCCGCCGCCCGGATTCACCCCCAAGGGCGCGCCCGAGGCCGAAGGCGTCCGGCCCGGTGGCGGACCTCCCGCCGCGGCGGGGAGCGAAAAAGGCGGAGCGGGCGTTCCCGGTGGCGGTCGCGGCATGCCTGCGGGCATGGGCGCGGATGGCGGCTCCGGCGCGCCCGCGGGCGCCATGCCCCCCGGCGGCGGGCAAGGGCGCGGCCCGCGCGGCTCCGGTCGTCCGCGCGGTGGCGGCCAAGGCGGCGGTGGCGGAGCCTCGGCGGACGCCGGCGCGGCGGCCACCGGCGGGTCCCAAGCGGACGCGACAAGCGGCGGCGAGGGTCGCCCGCGCGGCGCGCGCGTGCTTGGCGAGGGCGGCTCGGGCGCCGGCGCCGCGGAGAAGTCCGGCGACGGCGCGGAGCGCGACGCCGCCGCTCCGAAGGGGAACTGAGGCGCGCGTGTCGCCGCAGCCGCGCCAAGCATTTCGCATCGATCGCGCGCCTGGCGAAGGTCGCGCGACGGAGGTCCGTTCGTGAAGCCCGCCGTCGCGGAATTGAAGGACGTGCGCCGCGTCTACCAGATGGGCGCCACCGAGGTGGCGGCGCTCGACGGGATCTCCTGCCGCTTCGGCCAAGGCGAGTACTGGTCGATCATGGGCAGCTCCGGTTCGGGCAAGTCGACGCTGCTGAACATCCTGGGCTGCCTCGACCGCGCCACTGCGGGGAGCTATTCGATCCGCGGCCGCGAAGTGTCGACCCTGCCCGACGACGAGCTGTCGGCGCTGCGCGGGCGCGAGATCGGCTTCGTCTTCCAGAGCTACAACCTGATCCCGCAGCTCGACGTCCTGGAGAACGTGCTCGTGCCGCTGCAGTACCGCGACGATCCGCCGGCCGACGCCGAGGAGCGCGCCATGCAGCTCCTGCGACGCGTGGGGCTCGCCGAGCGCGTGCACCACCGGCCGACCGAGTTGTCCGGCGGCCAGCAGCAGCGCGTCGCCATCGCGCGCGCCTTGGTGGGCGATCCGGCGATCATCCTCGCCGACGAGGCCACCGGCAACCTCGACTCGAAGACGGCGCTCGAGATCCTCGACCTGTTCGACGAGCTGCACAGGGAGGGCAAGACCATCCTGCTCGTGACGCACGAACCGACGGTCGGCGCGCGCGCCGAACGCACCTTGCGCCTGAAGGACGGCAAGGTGCTCGAGATCCGCGAGAACCGCGCCACGGCGCCAGGTGCGGCGTGAAGCACGGCTTCCAGGCGGTCCTGTCGACGGGCGTGCGCAGCCTGCTGCTGCACAAGCTGCGCAGCATCCTGACCACGCTCGGCGTCTTGTTCGGCGTGGCTTCGGTGGTGGCGATGCTGGCGATCGGCGAAGGCGCCAGCGCCGAGGCGCAGGAGCAGATCAAGAAGCTCGGCAGCCAGAACGTGATCCTGCGCAGCGTCAAGCCGCCGGAGAACCTGGCCTCGAACGAGTCGACGCGCGTGTCGGCCTACGGATTGACCGACCTCGACCTGCTGCGCGTGCGCGAGAGCTTCCCCGGCGTGCGGCGCGCCGTGCCGGTGCGCCAACTGCAGCAGGAGGTGCGCTGGGGCGATCGCGTCGGCAATCCGCGCGTGCTCGCCACCGCGCCAGACTACGCCGAGGTCACCGGACGGCCGTTGGCGGAAGGCCGATTCCTCTCGCCCGAAGACGAGCGCCGCCGGCTCAACACGTGCGTGCTCGGCTACGAGGTGGCGCGCTACCTGATCCCGTTCCGCTCGGCGATCGGCGAGCAGATCAAGATCGGCGCCGAGTACTTCACGTGCGTCGGGGTGCTCCTGCCGCGCGTGCCGTTGTCGGGCGATCCGCCCGCGCCCGGCAGCGAAGTCACCGGCGAGGTGTTCCTGCCGCTGTCGACCGGACGCCTTTGGTTCGGCGACACGCAGGTCAAGATCCGCAGTGGTTCGCGCGAGATGGAGCAGGTCGAGCTGCACGAGATCGTGGCCGAGGCCGAACGGCCCGAGCACGTGCCGCTGGTCGCCGCCGCCGCGCGCGAGATGCTGTCCCGCCGCCACAAGCAGAAGGACTACGAGGTCGTCGTGCCGCTCGAGCTCCTGCTGCGCGCCGAGGAGACCAAGCGCATCTTCAACATCGTGCTGGGCTCGATCGCGGGCATCTCGCTGCTCGTCGGCGGCATCGGCATCATGAACGTGATGCTCGCCACCGTGACCGAACGCACGCGCGAGATCGGCATCCGCCGGGCGCTGGGCGCCAAGCGCCGCCACATCGTGGTGCAGTTCCTGGTCGAGACGGTCGTCCTGTCGGTCGGCGGGGGACTGCTCGGCATCGCGCTGGGCCTCCTGATCCCGTTCTTCGTGGAGTGGTACGCCGACATGCGCACGATCGTCACGCCCGGCGCGCCGATCCTCGCGTTCCTCATCTCGGCGGGCATCGGCGTGGTGTTCGGCCTGTACCCGGCCTGGCGCGCGGCGCGCATGGACCCGGTCGAGGCCCTGCGCCACGAGTAGCGGCGGGCGCTGCCGCGCGCCGCTCGACAGCGCGACGCCCGACCGCGCCCCGTTCGACCGCGCGCCGTTCGACCGCGCGCCGCGAGCCGTCCGATCGAACGCTTCGCGGCGCCGCTCAAGCGAGGCTGCCGCGCAGCGCCAGCGCGGCCGCCACGTCCGCGGGCTCCAATTCGGCGCGATCCTCCAGGTCGGCCAAGGTGCGCGCCACGCGCCGCAGCGATTGCAGGGCGCGCGCCGACAAGCCGCGCGCCGCGGCGGCCTTGCGCAGCAGCTCGCGTCCCGCCGCGGGCAAGGTCGCCACCGCGTCGAGCTGGCCGGGCGACAGGCGCGCGTTGGCGACGGCGCCTTGGCGCGCCCGGGCGCGTTCGCGCGCGCGATCGATGCGCGCCACGAGCCGCGCCTCGCCGCAGCGCGCCGGCGCGTCGTCCGTCGCCGTCGCGGCGCGTTGCGGCAGCAGTTCGTCGAAGTCGGGCGCCTGCACCTCGACGCACAACTCGATGCGGTCGAACAACGGGCCGCTGATGCGCGCCTTGTAGCGCGCCACGCTGGCGGGGGAGCAGGCGCAGGCCACGCGCTTGTGCCCGTGCCAGCCGCAAGGGCAGGGGTTCATCGCCGCCACGAGTTGGAAGCGCGCCGGCAGTTCGATGCGCAACCGCGCTCGCGACAACTGCACCACGCCCGTCTCCAGCGGTTGGCGCAGCGCCTCGAGGGCGTCGCGCCGGAACTCGGGCAACTCGTCGAGGAACAGCACCCCGCCGTGCGCCAAGGTGGCCTCGCCCGGGCTGGCGTGCGGCCCGCCGCCGACGAGTCCGGCGCACGAGGTCGAGTGGTGGGGCGAGCGGAAGGGGCGCTCGCGCGCCAAGCCGCCCGGCCAATGTCCCGCGGCCGACAGGACGCGCGTCACCTCGAGGCGCTCTTCGCCCTCGGGGGGCGGCAAGAGTCCCGGCAGGCGACGCGCCAGCAAGCTCTTGCCCGAGCCGGGCGGACCCACGAAGAGCAAGCCGTGGCCGCCCGCCGCCGCCACCGCCAGGGCCCACTTGGCGTCGTCCAGGCCGCGCACCTCGTCGAGCGACGGGCCGCTCGTGCGTCGCGCCGGCGGCCCCGCGTCGGCGGACACCACGGCCAAGGCGCGCGTGCCCGACAGGTGGGCCAGCACCCCGGCCAGCGAACGCGCCCCGTGCACGCTCAAGCCCTCCAGCGCCGCCGCCTCGCGCGCCGTCGCCAAGGGGGCCACCACGCGCCGAAGGCCGCCTTCGCGCGCCGCCAGCGCGGCCGCCAAGCCTCCAGGCACGCCATGCAGTGCCCCGTCGATCCCCAACTCGCCGAGGAACAGCGTCCCTGACAGCGCCTTCGGCTCGACATGGCCGGTGGCCGCGGCCGCCGCCAAGGCCATGGGCAGGTCGAGGATCTCGCCCGACTTGCGCCGCGCCGCCGGCACCAGGTTCAGCCACAGCCGACCTTGGGGCAGGCGCAGGCCGCAGGCCGACAAGGCGCACTCGAGGCGCGAGCGGGCCTCCTTGAGCACCGAGTCGGGCAGTCCGGTCAGCACGACCTCCACCCCGTCC
The DNA here is from genome assembly GCA_041157565.1 of Planctomycetota bacterium. Lineage (GTDB taxonomy): Bacteria > Planctomycetota > UBA1135 > UBA1135 > SXXH01. Next base: position 14,953 of record JBEBCR010000183.1, read on the forward strand.
TTGTCGCGCGCGTCGAAGCGCGCCTCGACCCCGACCAGCTCCGCCCCGGCGCCCAGCAAGGAGGCGCCCGCCACGCGCACGGTGTCCATTCGTCCCGATCCTCCCTCCATCCACACAGACGCTCGGAGCGCCGCGCGCGTGGCACCCTGGGAGCGGACCCAAGGCGGCCCCCCTCGCGGTCCGCGGGCGCGCAGGTGAACCGCGCCGCGCCTGTCGCTAGCCTCGTCGTCCCATGAGGCTTCCCTCGCTGCTCGCGATCGCGGCCTGCCTGCTGGCCGCCGGCTGCCGCTCCACCGCTCCGACCTCCGTGCCCGCCAAGGAGGAGGTGGACGCGGACCTCGTCGCTCCCGCGCGCGGCCACATCGTCGTGTGCGGCAGGAAGATCCCCGTCGACGCGCCGGTCGTCCTGTGGACCGACTTCCCGGCCTACGACGCCTACCGCACGATTCCGCGCTTCGGACCCGAGGACGAGAAGAGTCCGAAGGGTCTGCGCTACCAGCCAGGCCGCCGCGCGACGCTGCGTCCGGCCGAGGAAGGCCGCGAGGCGCTGCACCAGGTGCTGGTCGAGCCGCTCGAGTCCGATCCGCTGGCGCTGGCGCGCGTCGTCGACCAGTTCGTGCTGCACTACGACGTGTGCGGCCTCGCCCGCACCTGCTTCAAGGTGCTGCACGACCAGCGCGGCTTGTCGGTGCACTTCCTGCTCGACATCGACGGCACGATCTACCAGACGATGGACCTGCGCGAGCAGGCCTTCCACGCCACCAAGAGCAACGCGCGCTCGATCGGCGTCGAGATCGCGCACATCGGCGCGTACAAGCCGTTCGCCAAGTCGCCCATCGACGAGTGGTACGCGCGCGACGCCGGTGGTCCGTACATCTCGATCCCCGCGCGCTTCGGCGATGGCGGCGTGCGCACGCCGGGCTTCGTCGGCCGGCCGGCGCGCGAGGAGCTCGTGCGCGGCGAGATCCAAGGACAACTGCTCGAACAGCACGACTTCACGCCCGAGCAGTACGCCAGCCTGACTTCGCTCGCCGCCGCGTTGTGCAAGGAGTTCCCGCGCATGGCGCCCGACGCGCCGCGCGACGCGGAAGGGCGCGTGCTCGACCGCGCCATGGCCGACGAGGAGTGGCGCGAGTTCGGCGGGATCCTCGGCCACTACCACGTGCAGACGAACAAGGTCGACCCCGGTCCCGGCTTCGACTGGGAGCCGTTCCTCGCCGAGGTGCGCCGCAAGCTCGCGCTGAGGCGCTGATGCGGCTCGTCGCGGCGGAGGCGCGCCACCATCCCGACTACGCGCGCCTCGTCGGGGATCTGGGCACCGGCGACCCGATCCCGCCGCTGGGGGATTGGCTGGAGCACATCGCGCCGGACATGCTGGTCCACGAGGTCGATGGCCGCATGGTGGCGTGGGGGCGCGTCCAGCTCTTCGGCGAGGAGCTCTACGTGCGCCATCTGCTCGTGGCCGGCGAGTGGCGTCGGCGTGGACTCGGCCGCGCCTTGATGGGGGAACTGGCGGCGCGTGCGCGGGCTCGAGGCGCCGTGCGCTGGCGCCTCAACGTCGATCCTCGCAACGAAGTGGCGCTCGGGCTGTACCGGTCGCTGGGCCTGCGCGCGTCGCACCGCCTGTGGGCGCTGCGCATCGCGGCGAGCGCGCGCTTCCCGAGCGAGGGCTCGTTGCCTGCGCAGCGCGACTCCACCCGCGGCCCCTTGCTCCGCCGCGTCGCGGCGCCGGCGGAGGACGATGCCGTCGAACGGCGCTTCGAGCTGCTGCCAGGCTTCCTGGCGCGCCATCGGTCGCGCCGGGGCGCCTCCGTCCTCGTGCACGAGCGCTCCGGCGAGCTCGTCGCCTGCGCCGCCTGCGACCCCTTCTACTCCGGCGCCTTCCCCGTGCGCATCCCGGACCCCGACGAGGCCTTGCGCGTCGCCGCGTCGCTGCGACCCATGGCGACGCCGGGACGCGGCCACCTGCAGATCGTCCTCGAGCGCGACGAGGCGAGCGCCGAGCTCCTGCTCGCCTCCGGCGCCACGCTCAACTTCGAGACCCTGCACCTCGTCGGCGCGCTTGCGGCCGCGGATCGCTGAGGCGCCGCCGCCAGCGCGCCCAAGGGTCGGCGCGCCTCGAGTCCCTGCGCCGGCGCGAGGTCAGCGTGCCTTCTTGCGCGCCTCGAGCGCCTCGCTGGCGGCCCGCTGCAGGAGCTTGGCCACGCGCGGCTCGAGCTCGACGAGCACGCGCTCCTCGGTCGGGCGGCCCGCGACCTTCCTGCCCGGTTCGACGAGGCGCGCGGGCAGGCCGTCGAGGTCCTTTCCGGATAGCGCTCCGTAGACGACGAGCGCGGCGAGGTAGGAACCCGCGGCGCTCGGATGGCTGCCGTCGGCGGCGTGCAGCGCGACGCGATCCTTCTCGTCCTTGGCCGCCAGCACGGCTCGCCACGCGGCGCCCACGGGCGCGAGCCGCCCGCCAGTGGCCTCGAGGCAGGCGGCGTAGGCCTTGTCGATGTCCGCCTGGGTCTCGGGCTTGGCGAGGCGCGCCCAAGTCGCGTACCACACGGCGCCGGACTTGGCGGCCGCGAGCTCCTTGGCGAAGACGCGCGCGGCGGCGAGCATCTTGTCGGGCTCCTGGATCGGGCGCAGGCTCTGCTCCTGCAGCACGACATGGTCGAAGGCGCCGGCGGCGATCCGCGCGCGCGGCGACTCCTTGCCCTCGGCCGCGAGATGCGCCTCGAGCGTGAAGCCGCCGGGCGTCGCGGCTTCGATTTCGAACTCGACCTTGGGCTTGGCGGCGGCGCCGAGCGCGCGCACCATCGCCGGCAGGTCGTTGGCCGAGGTGTAGCTGTTGCCGACGAAGAGCACGCGCACCGGCTTGGGGGCGCTCGGCGGCTTCCGCGCCTGCTGCGCTTCGGCCGCCGGCGTCGCCAGCAACCAGGCCGCGCTCGCGACGAGCACGGCCAGCAGGGCGGCGAAGGCGTGCAGGCGTCCGCGTCGTCCGGTGCGCGTCTTGCCCGCCGTGGCTTGCGTGGTTCGCATGCCGCGATGGTAGCGCACCCGGCTCAGCCGAGGACCCGGTCGCGCACGACGTGCTCCAGCGTCGAGGCGGACACGCCGGGAGCAAGCACGGCGAGCGAGCGTGGCGCGCACACCGGCCTGTGCACGACGACGCGTTCGACCTCGTGCTGGCCCGTGTTCTTCGACAGTCGCAGCAGCGGTTCGGCCATCTCGGGCTTGGCGGTGCGCGAGGCCTTGGCTTCCAGGAGCAGCAGGCGGCCGGCGCCGAGCTGGCGCTTGGCGATCTCGCTGGCGACGAAGCTCTCGAACACGGGGCCGAGGAACGGCGAGCGCTCCAGCTCGGCTTCGCTGCGCAGGCCCAGCAGGTGGCACAGGAGACCCGTGTCGGCGAAGTACAGCTTGGGCGACTTGCCGAGGCGCTTGCCGAAGTTCTCGTAGAAAGGCGGCACGAGCAGGATCTGGCCGGTGATCTCGAGCACCGACAGCCACTGCGCGATGGTCGGCACGCTGACGCCGAGCGGCGCGGCGAGGTCCGTCTTGTTCAGCACCGAGCCGGCGCGCGAGGCCACCAGCGAGAGGAAGCGGCGGAAGGTCGACAGGTCGCGGATCTGCGTGACGGCGCGCACGTCGCGCTCGAGACAGGTCTGGATGTAGGAGCGGAACCAGGTGTCGGCGAGCTTCGGCTGCGCGAGGACTTCGGGGAAGCCGCCGCGCCACAGCGAGACGCGCGGCGACTCGCCGAGGGAGAGGGGCAGGAGGTGGAAGATCGCGGCGCGGCCGGCGAGCGACTCGGTGACGCCTTGCATCGGCGGCGCTTCCGGCGAACCGGAGAGGAACCAGCGGCCGCGCTTCTTCGGCGCGGCGTCGACCTGCGAGCGCACGTAGGCGAGCAGCTCGGGCGCGTTCTGCACTTCGTCGAGGATCGCGGGCAGCGCGACCGACTCGAGGAAGGCGCGCGGGTCGGCGCGCACGCGGGCGAGCAGGTCGGGGTCCTCCAGCAGGTGGTAGGAGGCCTTGGGCGCGACCATGCGCAGGAGCGTGGTCTTGCCGCTGCGGCGCGGGCCCGTGACGACGACCACGGGGAACCCCTTGGCGGCGGCGCGGACCTCGGCGGACATCCAGCGGCGGACTCGGCGCATATGAGAAATCTAAACCGCTATCTTGGAAATGTCAAAATCCCCTGCGGGTCTCCGGAGCGGTCCGGACGGCCGTTCAGTGCGCGAGGCGGCGCAGGAACCCGTCGGCGCGGCGCAGGGCGGCTTCGGCGGCGGGCTTGTCGCAGCCGAGGCGGTGCATCGCGGCGGCGGTCTTCACGTGGCCGCCGGCGGACCTGAGCAGCGCTTCGGCGTCGGCGTGGGCGAGGCCGGTGAGGCGCGAGACGAGGGCGATGCCGCGCTGCCAGAGCTTCTTGTTCGCGGTGGCGACCACGTCGACCATCAGGTTGCCGTGGACCTTGCCGAGGCGCGTCATGGCCAGCGTCGTGACCATGTTGAGCACGAGCTTGGTGGCGGTGCCGCTCTTCAAGCGCGTGCTGCCGGCCAGCACCTCGGGCCCGACGAGGACGCGGATGGAGACGTCGGCCGCGTCGGCGCACTGCTCCTTGGGCACGCAGGCGAAGAAGACCGTGCGCGCGCCGAGCTCCTTGGCCCGCGCGATGGCGCCGTGCACGTAGGGCGTCGTGCCGCCGGCGGCGATGCCGAACACCACGTCGAGCGGGCCGACGCGGCGTTCGTCCATCGCGGCCGCGCCTGCGCCGGCGTCGTCCTCGGCGCCTTCGACGGCGCTTGTCAAGGCGATTTGACCGCCGGCGATGACGCCGACGACCTGCGACGGGTCGGTGCGGAAGGTGGGCGGGCACTCCGAGGCGTCGAGCACGCCCAGGCGTCCGCTGGTGCCGGCGCCGACGTACAAGAGCCGCCCGCCGCGCGCCAGCGCCGCGGCGACGAGCTCCGTGGCGGCCACGACCGAGTCCTTGGCGGCGGCCACCGCCAGCGGCACGCGCGCGTCCTCGGCGTTCATGGCGTCGAAGGCCTGCGCCAGCG
>JBEBCR010000184.1:0-17551 GCA_041157565.1 Planctomycetota bacterium
TGTGGTCGCTGTACAACCTGCTGCCGAAGAGGTCGTGGCAGAAGCCGCACCGCCACAACTCGGTGGCCCTCGACCTGTGCGTGTCGGCCAAGGAGGGCGTCTACACGCTGATCGGCGACGCGCTCGACGCCGAAGGGCGCATCGTCGACCCCATCCGGGCCGATTGGAGGCCCGGCGCGGTGTTCACCACGCCTCCGGGGTTGTGGCACAGCCACCACAACGATTCGGACGAGGACGCGATCGTCCTGCCCGTCCAGGACGCGGGACTGCACACCTGGCTGCGCACGCTCGACATCCGCTTCGCCTAGAATCCCCGCCGAGTGGAAGGCGGACCTCGCAAGGCGGACTGCGACGCGATCGTGGTGGGTGGAGGGCTGGCGGGCCTCGCCTGCGCCCACGCCTTGGCGCGCGCGCGGCTCGACGTGCGCCTCTTCGAGGGCGCCCCGCGCCTCGGTGGAGTGGTCGGCACGCGGCGCGGCGAGCACCTCTTCGAGGAAGGCCCCAACACGGTGCAGGCGGGCGGCGCGCACTTCCGCGCCCTCGTCGACGAGCTGCTGCTGTCGGATCGGCTGGTGTGCACGCGCGACGAGCAGGGACGACCGAGCGCGGGCGGCGCGCGCCACCTGTGGCACGCCGGACGCCTCGTCGCCCTGCCCGCCAAGCCCGCCGGCCTGCTGTCGACGCCGCTCTTGTCGTGGCGCGCCAAGGCGACGATCGCGACCGAGCCGCTGCGGCGCTTCCGGCCGCCGAAGGACGACGGGGACGAGCCCACCTTCGAGGCGTTCCTCTCCGAGCGCATCGGACGCGAGGCGACCATGCGCCTCGCCGGCGCCTTCGTGCGCGGCGTGCACGGCGCCGAGATCGGCGCGCTCGGCGCGCGCAGCGCCTTCCCGCGCCTGTGGGAGGCGACCTGCAGGCACGGCTCGCTGCTGAAGGCGGCGCGCGCGCTGCAGGCCGCGCCGTCCGAGCGCCTGCCGGGGCCGGATTGGCCGCGCGGCGCGCTGGTTTCGTTCCCCTCCGGCCTGCAGGAGCTGGTCGAGGCGCTGGCGCGCGAGCTGGGACCGCGCGCGCGTTTGTCAAATCCAATTGACAAGATCGAGCGCGTGGGCGACTTCTGGCGCGCGCGCGGCGTCGACGGCGCCACGCACCTCGCGCGCGCCGTGGTGCTGGCGACGCCCGCGCCCGAGTTCGCGCGCCTGTGCGCCGGATCCCTCGCGGATTCGTTCCGCGCGCGCCTGGCGGCCATCCCCCACGCGTCGCTGGTCGTCGCGCACCTCGGCTGCGCGCCTGGCTCCGTGCCGGCGGACGCGCCGCGCGGCTTCGGCTACCTCGTCCCGCCCGAGGCCGCCTCGCGACCCGACGCTCCGCTGGCGCTCGGAGCCATCCACGCCTCCGAGTTGTTCGAGGGCCGCAGCCCCCGCGGCGCGCGCAGCTACGCGGTGTTCCTGCCGCCGAGCGCGGTCGCGGGCCTCGACGACGAGGCGGTGGCGCGCCTGGCGGCCGCGGACCTGGCGCGCGCCTCCGGATTCCCATCCGCGCCGAAGCTCTCGGAGTGGAGCGTGCGCCGATGGCACAATGCCATCCCGACCCATGGGGTCGGGCACATGCGCTTGGTCGCCGACATCCGCGCCGCCTTGGCGGCGCAGGCCCAAGGCCTCGAGGTCGCGGCCTCTTGGACCGACGGCATCTCCGTCGACGCGGTGATCGGCGCCGGGCGCGAGGCGGCGCGGCGCGTGCAGGCGAGGCTGCTGGCCCGCGAGGACGCCGCGTGAGGGAATCGGTGCAGCTGCTGCAGGTCGCGCTGCCCGTCTTGTACGCGCTGGGCGCCGCCTTGTACGGCTTCGCCTTCGCGTCCTCCGACGCGCGCGTGGCGAAGCTGCGCCGCGCCTTGGTGGTCGCCGTGGTGCTCCTGCACGGCGCGTGGTTCGCGCTGCGCGGGGCGAGCACCGGCGACACGCCGGTCGTCGGCCCATGGCCCACCGTGTCGGCGGTCGTGTACTCGGCGGTGCTGTTCTGGCTGCTCGTGGCGCGCGAGGAGCGCAACGCCGGCTCCGGCGGCGTCGTGCTGGGCGTCGCGGCGATGTTCCAGCTGCTCGCCTCCGGACTGGCGCCGGTCGAGGTCGCGCCCGACGCGCCGCGCAGCGCGCTGTCCATCGTGCACGGCGCCACCAGCGTCGTCGCCGCGGCGGGCTTGGCGGTGTCGGGGCTGCACGGCGCGCTGTGGCTCATGCTGTACCGCGAGATGCGCGGTCGCCGCTTCGGAGCGACCTTCGGCCAACTGCCGGACCTCGAGACCTGCGCGCGCATGATGCGCCGCGCGGCCTTGTTCGGCTTCCTGGGCCTGACGATCGGCCTCAACGTCGGCATCGCCATGGCGCACATGGGCGGCGGGTGGAGGATCGACTACGCCAGCCCGGAAGTGCTGGGTTCGCTGCTCGTGTGGCTGTACTTCGGCGCCATCGCCTTCTCGGCGCGCATCCCGGGCTTCGGCTCGCGGCGCGCCGCCATCGCGGCCGCGGCGGGCTTCGTGGCGCTGGCGGCGTCGCTGCTGCTCGTCTTCGCGCCCTGGTCCATGCACGGAGCGCGCTGAGCCATGCAAGCCGCCCCCACGCTGGTCCTCGTCGGCTTGTCGCACCGCACCGCGCCGGTGGCGGTGCGCGAGCGCTACGTCGTCGCCGCGGCCGACCTTCCGGGCGCGCTTTGCGCCTTGCGCGGCATCGAAGGCGTCGAGGAGGCGCTGGTGCTGTCGACCTGCAACCGCACCGAGGCGCTGGTGGCGACCACGCGGCCGGAGTCGGTCGCGACGGCGGTGCGCACGCAGCTCTTCCGCAACGCCGCAGCGGGCGAGGTCTACGAGTGGCACGGCGCGCAGGCGCTCTTCCACCTGCTGCGCGTGGCTTCCGGCCTGGATTCGCTGGTCGTGGGCGAGAGCGAGGTGCTTGGGCAGCTCAAGCGCGCCGCCGACGTGGCGCGCGAGCATGGCGCGCTGGGCGCGCTGCTGGAATCGCTGGTCGCGCGCGCGCTGCACGCTGGCAAGCGCGTGCGCGCCGAGACGGATCTGGGGCAAGGCACGTTGTCGGTGGCGCGCGTGGGCGTCGACGTCGCCCGCCGCGCGCTCGGCCACTTCGCCAACAAGCGCGCGCTGGTCGTGGGCGCCGGCGAGACCGGCGTGCTCGTGGCGCGCCACCTGAAGGGCCTCGGCGTCCAATCCCTGTGCTTCGCCAACCGCACGGCGCAGCGCGCGCGCGAGGCGGCCGAGGAGTTCGGCGCGGAGGCTTGCGGCCTCGACGAGCTGCGCGCGCGCATCGTCTCGTGCGACCTGCTCGTGGCCTGCGTCGAAGGCCAGAGCGCCGTGGTCGAGCGCGCGCACTTCGACGCGCGCGCCTTGCAGCGGCGCGACCTGCCGCTGGTCGTGCTCGACCTGTCGGTGCCGCGCGCGGTCGAGTCGGCCGTGGTCGAACTCGGCGGCAACGTGCTCCTGTACGACCTCGACGACCTGTCGCGCGTCGTCGCCGAGAACCTGCGCGACCGTTCGGCGGCCGCCGACGCGGCGACGCCGATCCTCGTGCACGAGGCCCACGAGTTCCTCGGACGGCGCGCGTACCAGCAGCTCGCCCCCGTGCTGGGCGGCCTGAAGGGCGAGTTCGAGGCGCTGCGCGACGCGACGCTCGACCACGTCGCCGGCGCGCAGGCCACGCCGCGCGAAGTCGAGCTGGCCCACGAGTTGTCCAAGCGCCTGCTGCACGCCACGCTCGAGCGCCTCAAGGACGGGGCCAAGCGCCTGCGGCCGGAGGAGGCCCTCGAGCACGAGTACCGCCGTTTCCTCGAGCGCCTCTGAGCGCGCTGGTCGCTATCCTGCGCGCACGATGGCGATGAACCTGGCGACTCGCGGCAGCCCGCTGGCCTCGTGGCAGGCGAACGAGGCGCGGCGGCTGCTCCGCGCGGCCTCGCCGTCGCGCGAGGTCGAGCTGGTCGTCGTGCAGTCCGCCGGCGACAAGGACGCGCGCACCGAACTGTCGCGCTTCGGCCTGACGGGCATCTTCACCGCCGAGGTCGACCACGCCGTGCTGGCGGGCCGCGCGCAAGTCGGCGTCCACAGCTTGAAGGACATGCCGACGACGCTGCATCCGGACCTGATGCTGGCGGGCGTGCTGGCGCGCGGCGCGCACGAGGACGCCTTCGTGTCGGCGACGCACGACTCGCTGGCCGCGCTGCCGCCCGGGGCGCGCGTCGCGACCGGTTCCGTGCGACGCGCCGCGATGGTGCTGGCGGCGCGACCCGACCTCGTTGTCGTCCCCATCCGCGGCAACGTCGACACGCGCCTCGGCAAGCTGCTGGCCGGCGAAGCCGACGCGTTGATCCTCGCGCGCGCCGGGCTCGAACGCCTGGGCCTCGAGGCCCACGTCAAGGAGACGCTGGGCGCGCCGCGCTTCCTGCCCGCGCCCTCGCAAGGCATCGTCGGGCTCGTCTGCCGCCGCGACGACGGCGCGACGCAGCGCGCCATCGGCGCCATCGCGGATGTCGAGTCCTTCGCCGAGGCGCTGGCGGAGCGGGCGCTGCTGCACGAGTTGCACGGCGGTTGCAACGCGCCCGTGGGCGCCCTGGCGCGGGCGAGCGAGAACGCCCTGTCCATCGAAGCGCGCGTCTTGTCGCGCGATGGCTCCGAGGTCCTCGAGGACCGCGTGCACGGACTGCTCGACGACGCCATCTACCTGGGCCAGGAGCTGGCGCGCAAGCTGCTCGCGCGCGGCGCCAAGCGGCTCGTGGACGCGGCGCGCCAGCGATGAAGCGCGTGCTGGTCACCGGTCCGGTCGGGCGGCTGGACGAGTGGCGCGCCGCGGCGGAGTCGGCCGGCTGGAGCGCCGAGGTCCATCCGCTGCTGGCCATCGAGCCGACTGGCGCGCTCGTCGAGCCGGGCGAGGCCGAGGCGCTGGTGGCGACGAGCGCCTCGGTGCTGTCAAGTTTGCCTGACAGCGTCGCGCGCCTGCCGCGCCTCGCCTGCGTCGGCGAGCGGGTGGCGGGATGGCTGCGCGCGCGCGGCTCCGTCGAGCCGCTGGTGGCGGCGGACGCCGCCGAACTGGTCGAGCGCCTCGCCGTCCTCTGGCCGCGCGGCCTGCGCGTGCTGCATCCGCGCGGCGACCTGGCGGCCGCGACGAGCGAGGACCTGCGCGCGCGCGGCTTCGTGGTCGTCGACCCGGTCGTGTACCGCGCCAAGGCCATGCCGGCGCGCGCCGCGCCCCCCGGCGAGGCGGTGCTCCTCGCCAGCCCCTCGGCGGTCCTCGCCTGGACGCGGATCGCCGACGCCCGGCGCGTGGTGGTCGCCATCGGACGCACGACCGCCAACGCCGCGCGCGAGGCGGAACTGGACCAGCACGCTCGGCTCCTCGTGCTCGACGCGCCCACCCCCGCGGCCTTCGCCGCCCTGCTCGCGGGCCTAGAGCCGTAGCCGAGCGCCGCCAGGCGCCCGGGCCCCCGCGCGGCTCGACTTGGTCCCCTGGCGTGGATCCGGCGGCCGATGGGCAGGCGAGTTGCGGCGCTCCACGGGCTATCCTCCCTGCCCCGCGTCCAGCCCGCGGGACCCTCGACATGGTGAACAACCCCGACGACCAGTTGGACGACCTGCCGCCGCTCTTGTCCTCGCCGCTCCTCGCGCGGCCGCGCAGGCTGCGCCGCACCGACGCCTTGCGGCGCATGGTGCGCGAGACCGAGCTGTCGCGGGCCGACCTGGTGCTGCCCCTGTTCGTCGTCGAGGGCTCCGGCGTGCGGCAGGAGGTGTCCTCGATGCCGGGCGTCTTCCGCGAGTCGATCGACATGCTGGCCGAGACCTGCATGCAGGCCGAGCAGCTTGGGATCCCCGCGGTGATCCTGTTCGGCGTGCCGGAGGAGAAGGACGCGGAGGGCAGCCTCTCGTGGTCCAGCGACGGCGTCGTGCAGCGCGCGCTGGAGCGCGTGGCGCGCACGAGCCCCGGGCTCCTGCGCATCGCCGACGTCTGCTTCTGCGAGTACACAGACCACGGCCACTGCGGACCGCTCGACCCGCAAGGCCACGTCGACAACGACGCCACGCTCGAGAACCTCGAGCTGCAGGCGGTGTCCCTGGCCGACGCCGGGGCGCAGGTGCTGGCGCCCTCGGGGATGATGGACGGCATGGTCGCGGCGATCCGCGCCGGCCTCGACGACGCCGGCCACGAGCAGGCCGCGATCCTTTCCTACGCCGTCAAGTACGCCAGCGGGTTCTACGGTCCGTTCCGCGACGCGGCGGGCTCGACGCCGAGCTTCGGCGACCGCTCCGGCTACCAGATGGATCCGGCCAACGCGCGCGAGGCGCTGCGCGAGGCGCGCCTCGACGTCGAGCAGGGCGCCGACATGCTCATGGTCAAGCCCGCGATGCCCTACCTCGACGTGGTGCGGCGCGTGAAGGACGCCTTCGAGCTGCCTTTGTGCGCGTACCAGGTCTCCGGCGAGTACGCCATGCTCAAGGCCGCCGCCAGGAACGGCTGGCTCGCGGAGGAGCGGGTCATGCGCGAATCGCTGACCTGCATCAAGCGCGCGGGCGCCGACTTCATCCTCACCTACTACGCGCGCGAGATGGCGCGCCTGCTGAAGGCCTGAGACGCGATGCGACTCGACGAATCCCGGCGCATCTTCGCCGCGGCGAAGGAGATCATCCCGGGCGGGGTCAACTCGCCCGTGCGCGCCTACCGCTCCGTCGGCGGCACGCCCGTCCACATGGCGCGCGGCGAGGGCGCGCACGTCTTCGACGTCGACGGCAACCGCTACGTCGACCTCGTGATGAGCTACGGTCCGCTGATCCTCGGCCATTGCGATCCGCGCGTCGTCAAGGCGATCCAGGCCGTGGCCGCCACGGGCACGTGCTTCGGCACGCCCTCGCGCGGCGAGCTCGAGATCGCCTCCGAGATCGTCGAGCGCGTGCCGGGCTGCGGCATGGTGCGCCTCGTCAACAGCGGCACCGAGGCGACGATGAGCGTGCTGCGCCTCGCGCGCGCCTGCACCGGTCGCGAGGTCGTGGTCAAGTTCGACGGCTGCTACCACGGCCACGGCGACTCGTTCCTGGTCAAGGCGGGCAGCGGCGCGCTGACGAACGGCGCGCCCGACTCGCCCGGCGTCCCCGCCAAGGTGGCGGGCCTGACGCTGGTGGCGCGCTACAACGACCTGGCGCACGTCGCCGAGCTGATGGAGCTCCACGGCGCCTCCGTCGCCTGCATGATCGTCGAGCCGATCGTCGGCAACATCGGCCTCGTCAAGCCCAAGGCGGGCTTCCTCGCCGGGCTGCGCGACCTGTGCCGGCGCCATGGCGCGCTGCTCGTGTTCGACGAGGTGATGACCGGCTTCCGCGTGGCGCGCGGTGGCGCCGCCGAGCTGCACGGCGTCGTCCCGGACCTCTACGCCTTCGGCAAGGTGATCGGCGGTGGCCTGCCGGTCGGCGCCTACGGCGGCCGCAAGGACCTCATGTCGCGCGTGTCGCCGGCCGGCGACGTGTACCAGGCGGGCACGCTGAGCGGGAACCCGCTGTCGGTGGCGGCGGGCCTCGCCACGCTGCGCGCCTGCGACGAGCCGGGCTTCCACGCGCGGCTCGAGGCCATGGGCGCGCGCCTGCAGGCCGGCCTGGAGGCCGCGGCGGCGCGCCACGGGGTGCCGCTTCACGTCGGCCGCGAAGGCTCGATGATCTGCCCCTACGTCTCGAGCCGCCCGGTGGACTCGCTGGAGAGCGCCATGGCGAGCGACCGCGCGCTGTGGACGCGCTTCTTCCACGCGATGCTCGAGAACGGCGTGCACCTGCCGCCGTCGCCCTTCGAGTCGTGGTTCCTGTCGATCCGCCACGACGAGGCGGTCGTCGACGCCGTGGTCGAGGCGGCGGACCGCTCGTTCGCCGCGGCGCGCGCCGGCTGAGTTCGGCGCGCCTTGCCGCGCGGACCTCGCGGCCCCATGATGGCCGCATGAGCGGCTCCGATCCCGTGCTGCGGTCCTTCCAAGAGGCGCGCGCAACCCTCGACGCCTTCCTGGCCGATCCCGCCAACCTCGAGGGCGTGCGGCGCTTCGCCGAGGCGGCGCACGACACGCTGCGGCGCGGCGGCCTGCTGATGGCCTGCGGCAACGGCGGCTCGATGTGCGACGCGATGCACTTCGCCGAGGAGTGGACCGGGCGCTTCCGCAAGGACCGTCCCGCGCTGCCCGCCATCGCCTTCGGCGATCCGTCGCAGCTGACCTGCATCGCCAACGACTTCGGCTTCGACGAGGTCTTCGCGCGTTCCGTCGAGGCCTACGGCAAGCAGGGCGACCTGCTCGTGGCGATCACGACCAGCGGCGGATCGCCCAACATCCTCAAGGCGATCGAACGCGCCAAGGCGCGCGGCGTCGCCACGGTCGGGCTGCTCGGCAAGGGTGGCGGCAAGGCGCGCGAGATGGTCGACATCCCGATCGTCGTGCCGCTGGCGACGACCAGCGACCGCATCCAGGAAGTGCACATCAAGGTGCTGCACATCGTGATCGAGGCGGTCGAACGCCGCCTGCATCCGGCGAACTACGCCGGATGAACGGGTCGCGCCGCACGGCGGCGCCTCAGATCGAGTCCAGTCCCCAGGCGAAGGGCCGCATCGGCGGCACGACTTCGATCCCGAGGCGCGCGGCGAACGCGCGGGCCACGGCGTCGGAGCCGCGCGGCGCGGCGAGCAGGTCCAGCAGTTCCGCCGCCGCCAGCACGCAGCGCCGCGGACCGAGCGCGAACTCGCAGGCCCCGTTCGACAGCTCGGGCAGGTCGCTCGAGCGGTGCTCTGTCCACGAGAGCTTGCGTCCCACGCGTCCATGGCGGCGCGCGATGGCGGCGCAGGCGGCGGCTGAGTCGACGACCTTCGCCATGCCGAGGATGCCGCGCGACGCGGGCGCGCCGAGGTCCTCCAACGCGGCGACCAGCGGATGGTCCGGTTCGTCGGCGCACATCAGGAACAGGTCGCGGTGGTCGCCGAGCGTCGTGCGCAGGTCGAGGTGCATGCGCAGCAAGGCGAGCACGTCCTCGACGGCGCCGCTCCATTCGTGCACGACCTCCTGCAGGTCGCCGCCGCGGCCAAGGCAGCTGTAGGCGACCACTTCGCCCTGGCGCTCGCGCACGAGCACGTCCATGCCCGGGATCGCCAGCAACTTGCGCGTGTCGGAGCGCGAACGGGCCACGCGCCGGCGCTGCAGCGCGTACTGGCGGTGGATGGCGGTGGCGTCGGAGGCCTTGGCGAGGCGCACGCCGACCGGGTCGGGCAGGTGGGCCACCAACTCGCGCGGCAGCACGAAGTCGATCTCGCTGCCCCACGGACGCCAGCCGCGCTGGGCGTAGTACTCGGGATCCTCGGCCCACAGCGCCGCGAGCAGGCAGCCGCGGCGCGCGAGCTCGGCCTCGGCGCAGGCGAGCACGCTGGCCGCGAGTCCCTTGCCGCGATGCGAGGCGCGCGTGGCGACCGAGCCGACGAGGCCGACGCGCAGGCTCTCGCCGTCGACCACGAACTCGCGCGGCAGCAAGGAGCACGCCGACACGACGAGGCCGTCCTCCTCGACCACGGCCCAGGTGGCGCCGCTCGACGCGTCGAAGGACAAGGGCTGCTCGCTCGCCCACGGTCCGCCAGCGCGCATGACGAGCTCGACGAGCTCGCGCACGGCGTCGTCCGGCTCGCGCAGGCGTGCGACGGCGCGGCTCACGCGCTGCGCTTCCTCTCGGCGTCGGGCGCGTCGACGCGGCACTGGTCGGCGCGGCAAGCCTCGAGCAGGCGCTCGGACAGCGACAGCACGGCGTCCAGCGAGGCGCGCGCCTCGCCGACGGCGTCCGACAAGCTGCGCGGATCGCTGGCGGATTCGGACGACTGGGCCACGCGTTCGGCGCCGGCCTTCAGGCGCTCGAGCAAGGCCCGGAAGGCGACGTCGGGTTCGCCGCCGGCCTTGCCGGCGCCGCGCTGCGGTTCCGCGGGGCCGACGGGCCGCAGATCGGGCTTCAGGGGATCGACCATGGGATCACCTCAGGTAGTCGAGCAAGGTCGTGTTGAGGAGGCGCGAGCCGGTGGCCTGCGCCAGCTGCAAGGTCTGCTCGGCCTTGCTCATCTCGAGGATGGTGGAGGCGAGGTCCGCGTCCTCGGTCGACGAGAGCAGCGACGCGAGGTGCGTCTCCATGTCCTGCAGTCGTCCGTCGGCGTCGAGCAGTCGCTCGGCGCGCGCGCCCAGCGTGCCCAGGGCCGACAGCACCGCGTCCTGGTTCTTGTCGAACTCGACGAGGCGCGCGGAGAGGCGCCGCTGCACGTCGCCGGCCGACAGGCCCTCGGCGTTCTCGAGGTCCTGCGCCATGCCCTCGAGCACGTCGAAGATGTTGGCCTGGCCGGAGAAGGTCGCCAGGTCGTCGACCGCGCGCACCATGCCCGACAAGTCGAGGTGCAGCACGGCGCCGCTGGCCGGATCCTCGAGCTCGAGGTCGGTCTGCGCGGGATCGATGGTCGTCCAGTCGACGCCGTCGAGCGACACCGAGCCCTCGCCGCGCAGCGTCGCGGTCGAGCTCGTGCCGTCCCAGGCCGAGAAGTCGAGGTGCACCTCGGCGCCATGCTCGTCGACGACGACGAAGTCGGCCGCCGCGGTCGAGCCGGCCGCCGGGATGGGCTTGGCGGGGCCGGAACCCAGCCGCACCACGCCGGCCGCGGCGTCGACCACGAGGTCGCGCTCGCCGAGCAGCGTGTCTCCCGCGCCGACCAGGAGGACGCCGGAGCCGGGCGCGCCGACGATGCCGTCGTGGCGCACGTGCAGCGTCTCGAAGCCCGCGCCCATGTCGGCGGTCGCGCCGGCGCGCACGCCGGACAATCCGCTCCAGCTCGTGGGAGCCGGCTGGTCGGGCGAGAAGATCATGTCGCCCGGCAGATTGACCGGCAGGTCGACGCCCAGGCCGATGGCGACCTTCTGCAGGTCCGCGTTGCCGAAGTAGGCCACGCGCGTCTCGCCGCCGACGCGCACCTCCTCGAAGGGCGGGCGGTTCGTGGCCGTGCCGCCGAAGAGGTAGGCGTCGCCGGAGCGCGAGTTCGCCAGCTCGAGCAGGCGGTCCTTGAGGCCGCGCAGCTGGTTGGCGATGGCGCGCCGATCGGCGTCGTTGAGCGTCCCGTTCATGCCGGACACGGCGAGCTGCTTGGCGTCGGAGAGCAGCCCCGAGGCGTCCTGCAGCGCCGCCGTGGCGAGCTCGAGCGTCGGCTTGGCCGCGGAGACCGAGCCCATGTAGCGCCCGACGTCGCCGAGCTGGCGGCGCAAGGCCAGCGCGGCCGAGCTGCCGATCGGGTCGTCGGAGGGGCGCAGGATGCGCTTGCCGCTGGAGACCATCTCCTGCGCGCGGATGAGCTTGGCGAAGTTCAGGTTGAGGCCCGATTGCACCAGCTGGTAGCTAGTCGTCTGCGTGGGTCGTACGTTCATCTTCGTCCTCGCGGCTCAGATCAGCCGCAGCAGTTCGTCGTTGATCGAGTTGACGGCCTGGATGTAGCGCGCGGCGGCCGAGTAGGCCTGCTCGAAGCGCACCATGTTCACGAGCTCCTCGTCGACGTTGACGCCGGAGACCTCCTCGCGCCGCGACACCAGCGTCTCGAGCAGGAACTGCTCGGTGCCGCGGGCGTTCTCCGCGCTCTGGATGTCGAAGCCGACGTTCGACACGAAGTCGCCCCAGGCCTCGCCCACCGTCACGCCGCCCAGCTCGTCGAGGGCCAGGTCCTTGACCGCCTCGAGCTCGAGCAGCGCCTGGTTGTCGCCGGCGGCGCCCGTCAGGCTGGCGGCGAGGAGCTGCGGATCGTCGCGCAGGTCCTCGCGCACCTCGATGTCGAGCGCCGTGGTGCCCGAGTACAGGGCGTTGAGGCCCATCGCCGCGAGGATGTCGCTCGTGTCCGAGTCGGCCCAGCCCTCGACGACGAACGCGTCGCCATGCGAGGCCGACACGTCGCCCAGCCCGAAGGACACCTTCAGGCCGTTGGGCAGGTCGAGCTCCTCGCCGGGCGTGTAGCCGGCGCCGATGTCGAGCGTCGCGACGAGCGCGCCCGACGAGTCGCGCACCTCGACCGCGAGGCCCTGCGTCGTGCCCACGACGCCGTCCATCGTGGGCGTGAAGGTGTAGGCGTCGTTGGCGTCGCCCGACCAGGTTCCCGACACCTCGATGGCCACGGCGCGTTCCGCGCCGGAGACGACGCCCGCCTGGATGCCGAGGGCGCCGAGCGCGCTGCCGCCCAGCACCTCGAAGGACGCGGTGGCGCCGCTGGTCGTGGTCTGCACGACGAGGCGGTCCCCCACGACCTCGGCGCGCAGGCCGGCGGCCTGCACCGAGGCGTCGGCGTTCAGGACCGCGGCGAGCTCCTCGGCCGTGGCGGCGCCGATGTCGTCGAAGTCGTTGACCGAGAAGGCGACGTTGGCGGTTCCGCCCGGGCCCTGCAACTGCAGCGTGTCGCCCGCGGCGAGCTGGTACGGACCCGCCTGCGCGCCGAGCGAGGCGGCCGAGCCGCCGAACGAGCCGACGGCGTCGGGCGCGACCTGGGTCTTGCGCGAGAAGTCGAAGCCGTGGCCCGACTCGGACACGAGCTGCAGCCGGCCGTAGCTGTCGAGCGAGGCCGACAAGTGCGGGATGTCGTTGAGCTCGGCCAGGAACTCGTCCACCGTGGTGTCGGGCTCGATGGCGATGGCGTGCGACGTGAAGGCGCCCGTCGCGGAGTCCGTCATGTTGACGCGCAGCACGCCGGCCGAGGCGTCGAAGGGCAGGCCGGCCTCGACCAGGCGCTCGTCGCCGAGCTGGCCGTCGCCGTCCACGTCCTGCAGCGCGTGCAGCGCCGAGAGCTGCGTGAACGGGCCGGTCTTCGGGATGCCCGTGGAGTGCGCCTTGTTCGACTGGAAGATCAGCTGCTTGGCGATGCCGTCGAGCTGCTGCGAGACCTGCGGCAGGAACTCCTTGGCGAACGACAGCAGGCCGCCGATCGAGCCCGACTTGGGCGCGAGCGCCTGGGTGCCGCCTTCGAGCTGGAGCGACACGACGCCGTCCTGCGACACCTGCGCCGACAGGTCGTAGCTCTGGTTGGCGCCCACGAGCAGGCGACCGCCGACCGTGACGACGACCTTGCCGAAGCCCGCCTCCGAGGTGGATACGTTGAGGTACTGGCCGAGGCGCTTGATCGTCTCGTCGCGCTGGTCGCGCAGGTCGTTGGCCGGCACGCCCGAGGCCTCGATGTTGGCGATCTCCTGGTTGAGGCGCACCACCTCGTCCGCCAGCAGGTTGACCTGCTTGGCCTGGGCGCGGATCTGGCCGACCACGTCGTCCTGCGCGGCGGAGAAGCTCGTCGCGAGGTGGTTCATCTGCGAGGTGGTGGCGACCGTCGACTGCACCGCGCTGGTGCGCAGCACGAGGTCCTCGGGGTCGGCGGCGAGGGCCGCGTAGCTCGAGTGCATCGCCTCCATCAGGCTCGACAGGCCGAACTCGCCCGGTTCGCCGAGCAGGGCCTGCACCTGCGACATGCCGGCGAGGCGCGCGTCGATGCGCGCGATCGAGCCGGTCTGCGCCACGATGCGCGCCTGGATCAGGGCGTCGGTGGTGCGCATGACGCGCAGCGCGTCGACGCCCGAGCCGATGCCGAGCCCGCGCACGAGCAGCGAAGGCGACGCGGCCAGCTCCAGGCGCTGGCGCGAGTAGCCCGCCGTGTTGGCGTTGGACACGTTGTGGCCGATGGTCTCGAGCGCGGCTTGCGCCGAGAGCAGGGCCTTCAGTCCGGTGTTGAGTCCGATGGATCCCATGGTCAGGCCTCCGCGTCCACCAGTCGTCCGTCGGCGCCGGCGCCCGCGCCGGCGGCGACGCCGGCCAGCACCTCCTCGACCAGCTGCCGGTGCACGCGCACCAGCGCCGCGAGGCGGCGGTTCTCGCGCAGCACGGCGGCGGTCGCCTCGCGCAGCTCGCCGCGCAGCGAACCGAGCTTGCGCCCTTCGTCGCCGGCGCGCTCGGACACGCTGCCGAGCGTCAGGGCGCGCGCGTCGCAGCTCCAGTGCCGCGCCAGCTCGACCAGCGCCTGCAGGCGGCGGAGGTCGCGCGGGCCTTGCGCCTCGAGCTCGCGCTCGAGGTCCGCCAGCGCCGACTCGAGGTCGACGCTCCTGTTCGACTTGACCGCCTCGACTTGGCGCTCGAGCAGCGCCAGGCGGCGCTTCTGCGCGCTCGTCTCCTCGCGCGCGTCGTGCTCCAGCACGTTCAACAACGCCTTGACCGTCCTCACGGCACGACCTCCTGGTTCGCGGCCACCTGCTTCTTCTCGATCGAATGGCGCAGCATCTCCTCGAGGTGCAGCGCGTCGCGGTCGGCGAGGGACTTGCCGACCTGCTCGTCCAGCCAGCCCGAGTACACGTCGCCGGCGTTGCCGCCGCCGAAGAAGCCCTCCGGCAGCGCGCGGCGCATCTCCTTGACGAGCATGGTGGAGAAGACCTCCTCCATGCGCGCGGCGGCCTCGGCCGGCGAGCGGCCGGCTCCGGCGACGTTCGCCAGCGGATCGAGGCCGGCGCGCAAGCTCGAGACGTTCCCGATGCCGTCCATCACATCCTCCGGATCTCGGCCTCGAGGAGGCCGCCTTGCGCCATCGCCTGCAGGATCGTGATCAGCTCGCGCGGCGTCGCGCCGAGCACGTTGAGCACGTCGACGACCTCCTGGAGCGTGGTCGCGCCCGGGGTCGCCACGAGGGCGTTGTTCTGCTCGGCCACCGCGATGTCGGTGCGCGGCAGGACCACCGTCTGGCCGGCGCTGAGCGGGCCGGGCTGGCTCGCCTCGGGCGTCTCGGCGATGGTCACCGTGATGGCGCCCTGCGCGATGGCGCCGGGGCGCAGGCGCACGTCGCCGCCCATGACGATCGTGCCGGTGCGTTCGTTGACGACGACGCGCGCCACGTTGTCCGAGACGACGCCGCGGCGCAGCAGTCCGTCGACGAAGGCCGCGTGCGAGCCGGTCGGCAGGTCCGCGGGCACGCGGACCTTGATCGTCTTGCCGTCGGCGGTGCATTCGGCGCTGCCGGGGTAGGCGGCGTTGACCGACTCGGCGATGCGCACCGCGTTGCCCAGCGTGTCGTGCGAGCTGCGCAGGTCGAGGTGCACCCAGCCGTGCTCGCTCACGATGCTCGTCGGCACCTCGCGCTCGCACTTGCCGCCGTTCGACAGCGTGCCGACTGTGGTGTGGTTCTTGGTGGCCTTGGCGGCCTCGCCCGAGGCGGTGAAGCCGCCGACGGTGATCGGCCCCGAGGCCGTGGCCCACACGACGCGGCCCGTGGCGTCGGTCAGCTCGGTGAAGGCCAGCACGCCCCCTTGCAGGCTGGTCGAGTCGCCGATGGCGCTGACCGTGGCGTCGATGCGGCGGCCGGGCTTGGCGCCGGCCGGCAGGACCGCCTCGACCTGCACGATGGCGATGTTCTTCGAGGACAGCGCCTGCAGGTCGATGTTGATGTTGCGGGTCAGGAGCAGGTTCGACAAGAGGCGCCGCGCGGCCTCGATCGAGTCGCCGGTGCCTTGCAGGCCGACCACGAGGCCGATGCCCATCACGGCGTTGTCCTCCTGGCCGCGCACCGCGACCAGCGAGGAGATCGGCGTGGCGTGGTCGCCCGCGGGACGCGACAGGCCCAGCGGCGCGAAGCGCGGATCGCGCGTCCACGTCGACGTCGAGCTGGCGACGGGTTGCGTGGGCGCCTGCACGCCCGAGGGCACGAGGCCCACGGGGACGACGGGCGGCTGGGACTGGCCGGCGGACGGATCCTGCGGCTGTCCTTGCTGCGACGCGGGCGCCTGCAGGGCGGCCAGCGCGACGATGAGGAGTGCGTTCAGCATGGCGTTCGTGTTCCTCGCGATCAGAAGGGCCAGAGCCAGTCGAGGGCGTCGTGCAGCCACGCGCCGAGTCCACGGCGGTTGGTGCTGTCGGTCAGCGGGCCGCTGCCGGTGTACGAGACCTTCGCGTCGGCGACGAGCTCGCTCGCCACGGTGTTGTCGGCCTTGACGTCCCAGCGGCGGATGACGCCGCTGAACTCGATCAGCTTGGTCTCCTTGTCGATCTTGATCTCGCGGCGGCCGCGCACGACGAGGTTGCCGTTGGGCAGCACGTCGACGACCACGGCCGTCACGCGCGCGGTGAACACGCCCTTCTTGGCGTAGTTCGCCGTGCCCTTGAACTGGTCGTCGGAGCTGCCGGCGATGGCGGGCAGCGTCGAGAAGGCGCTGGGCGCGATGTCGAAGTTGCCGAGCTGCTTGTCGAGCGAGCTCTGCTTCTTCAGGTCGCTGGTCTCCTCGTTCTTCACGTCCTGCTGTTCGCTGATGACGATGGTCACGAGGTCGCCGGCGCGCTGCGCCGTCTTGTTGGCCACGAGGCCGATCGGGCCGGCATCGGCGTCGTAGATCGAGCCGCGGCGCTGGGCCGAGGAGTCCGGGGCCAGGCAGGCGCACGCGGCGCACAGGATCAGGGCGAGCTTCTTCATCATGGTCGTGTTCCTCACAGCTCGACGCGCACGGCCGAGCGGCCGACGACTTGGGCGACGAGCGTGGTGCGCTTGTCGCTGGACAGCACCTTGACGCGGTCGCCGAGCGACCCGTCCTCCTGGGCGAGCATGGTCGAGCGCGCCGCGACGGCGCCCTTCCTCACCTCGACCGCGATGGGTTCGCCGCGGCGCACGAGGCGCTCGCGCTGCACGTCGCCCGCCCCCACCACGGCGCCGGGCGCCAGGTCGCGCATGGCGAGCGCGCCGACGGCCTGCTCGGCCGACAGGCCGCGCGCGGCGCCGGCGGGAGCCAGCTTCACGCGACGCAGCTCGAGCGCGCCCGCGGGCACGGCCTCGCCGCGGCGCACGGGCTGGACGAGCACCGCCTGCGACGCGTACTGCTGCACCTCCCAGGTCGCGAAGGACGCGCGCCAGGGCTGGCCGTCGATCCAGGCCTGCACGCCCACCGTCCACGCGCCGCCGGCGGACGCGCGCTCGTCGAGCACGGCCTTGAGCTGGAAGCTCGCCGCGTCGTCGGGCTCGGGCACGACCAGCGCCTTGGGCTCGCTGGTCGCCTTGATCTCGCAGTCGAGGCCGGCGAAACGCGCGCGCAGCGCCTCCTCGGCGACGCGCGCCAGCTCGCGCGCCTCCACGACGCGCGTGGCCGGGGCGGCCTTGCAGGAGTCGGCGCCGGCCACGCCGGCGTTCGAGCCGGCGGCGGCGACTGCGGCGGCGACCTGCGCGCGGTCGAAGCGGCGCGTCCAGCCCGGGGCGGGCGCGCCGCCGAGCTCGATCGCGCCGAGGCGCGCGGCCTCCGCGGGGGCGAGCGCCGACAGGTCGGCGACTTCGGACAGCGTGACGGTCGCGCCGCGCACGGAAGCCTCGGGCTTCAGCGCGATGGTCGCGGCGAGGACGGTGGTGGCGATGGCGGCGATCATGGCGAGGGCCTCAGCGCACCATCTGGTTGACTTGCTGGAGCATCTCGTCGCTCGCGCGGATCGCGCGGCTGTTCACCTCGTAGTTGCGCTGCGCGAGGATCAGCGAGACCAGCTCGTCGACGACCTGCA
>JBEBCR010000185.1:0-2565 GCA_041157565.1 Planctomycetota bacterium
CGGCGTTGTCCTCCACGATCCGCTGGAGCGTGCGCGTCGACAGGCGCGTGCCGCGCGGACCGAGGAACAGCGCGTCGGGGGAGTCGAGCGCGGGCGACGGTCGCGCGGGGTCGAGCAGGTACTCGCGCAAGGCGCGTTGCGCGTGGCTGCCGACGACGCACAGGCGCTCCTTCCTGCCCTTGCCGCGCACGCGCGCCAGCCCGCGTTCGAGGTCGAGGTCGCCGCGATCGAGCCCGACCACCTCCGAGGCGCGCGTGCCGGCCGAGTACATCAACTCGAGCAAGGCGCGGTCGCGGCGTCCGGCGGGGGTCGCGGCGTCCGGCGCGGCGAGCAGGGCCTCGACCTCCTCCAGCGCCAAGGCGCGCGGCAACTTGCGCTCGCCACGGCGGCGCGGCAAGCCGGCCGTCGGGGCCGACACCACCAACCCGCGCCGCAGCAGATGCTTGTACATGCTGCGCACCGCGCTCAGGCGGCGCTGGATCGTGGAGCGCGACAACTTGCGCGCGTCCAGTTCCGCCAAGAAAGCCCGCAGGCCGCGCGGCGAGACGGCGCCCGGCTCAAGGCATTCGCGCGTCCCTTGGAACCGCGCGTAGTCCTCCAGGTCGAGGCGGTAGGCGCGCAGCGAATGAGCGCTCGCACCGCGCGCCGCGCCGAACTCGGCCAGGAACTGGTCGATGGCGCGCGCGAAGCCCGCTGGCACCGGCGGCGGCTCGGGCTCGGGCTCGCGCAACTCGCGCGGCAAGGGATCGCCGCGCCGCGCGCGCGCGGAAGCCGAGCGCGTCGTCGCGCGCGCGGGCTGCGACGCTTCGGCCCGTTCCGGCGCGTCGGCGCGGATGGCGTCGTCGGCCTCCACGCCCTCGGCCGCCTGCGCGGAACGCTTGGAAGGACGCGCCATGCGCTGCGCCGCGCCCTGTTCAGCCGCCCGAGCCGGCGCCGCCCTTGGGTTCGTCCTTGGCGTCGGGCTGCGTCGCGACCTCCGACCATCCGGTCGGACGCGCGCGCTTGGGCTCGAGCAGCGCCAAGAGCGTCATGGCCGTGCCGAAGTTCTCGCTGCGGTCGAACACGCGGTCGTTCCAGCCACCGGACTCCTCGCGCACCACCCACAGCAAGGCCTGCAGGCGCGAGCGCAGCTCGGGGCGATCCTTCTCCGGCAGGAACTCGATCGCCTGCGCGACGTAGCGGTGGCCGTAGAAGAAGTAGTACGGCGCGATGTTGTAGGGCGGGATGTGCGTGCCGCCCTGGCGCCGGCGCACCTCGAGCCACTCCCAATGCTCGAAGAACGAATCGACGGCCACGCGGATGCGCTCGAGCGAACCGCGTCCGGCGAGGTGCAGCGTGGTCTCGACCACGGCCATGCGCGCCACGGCGGCGGGGATCTCCTCGGCCGACTTGCCGCTCTTCGAGCCGGCGTTCGTGGAGTACTGGACGGCGCCCGACTCGCCGCGCGAGTCCTCGAGCGTCCGCAGCGCGCGCGACACCAGTTCCGCGGGCACGGCGTGGCCTTGCGCCTTCGCCTGGTAGAGGAACTGCAGGGTGGGCGCCGTCATGAACGGGCTCGCGCCGGTGGGCGCGTCGGTGCGCGCGTAGTTCCACCCGCCGCTTTGCGCGTGCTCCATCTGGTCGATCGCGCCGATCAGCCATCCAATGGTCGTGGCGACCAGCTCCTTGCGCTCCTTGGCGACGAGTCCGTGCTGCTCGAGCAGCAGCAGGAACTCCAAGGCGTAGGCGTGGCCCCAGCCGCGCACGTCGTAGCCCTTGCAACCCTCGGGCTGCATCAGCGGGTGCTTGAGCTTTTCCACCACGAACTCGAGCGCGCGGTCGAGCGCCTCCTGGACCTTTTCGGTCGGCTTGCCGTCGTGCGCGCGGATCAGCGCCGACGAGGCGATCGAGGTGCCGCCGATCCGGTAGCCCAGCGGGATCTGCGCCGAACGGCCCTCGCCCTCGTAGGGAGCCACGCGGTAGACGCCCTCGTAGGGCCACTCCGCCTTGGGCGCGCCCTCCGTCAAGGATTCTTGACGGGACATCAGGATCTCGACGCAGCGCGCGGGTGCCGCCTCGAGCGCGGCGCGCGCGGGCGGCTTGGCCGCCGCCTTCCTGGCGTCGGCGGATTCCTTGAGCTTCTTCTCGCCCTCGGCCTGCTTCTGCGCCGCTTCGCGCCGCTGCCGTTGGCGTTCGGCGCGCGCGTCCTCCTGCTTGGGCTCGGCGGGCTTCGTGTCCTGGACGAGCGGAGCCGGCGCGGCCGCAGGGGCCGACGCGTCGGCGCGGCCTTCGGCCGAGGAAAGGACCAGGGGAGCGAGCACGCAGACGAGCGAGGGGAAGAGCGGCATGGCCGCTGGAGCCTACTCCAGGCCAAGGGGGGCGGGCTAGGGGAGCACGCAGGGCGCCGCGTGCTCGGTGGCGGACGCCTGGAAGGCCCTCCGCGGTCGCCGGACCGCGTTCAGGGACGCTGGCCGCGCGCCGGCGCCGCGGCCTTGGCCGCCGCCTTCGGCGCCGCCTTGGCGTCCGAGCCCGCGGCGTCGAGCTGGCTGCGCCAGCCGCGCAGGAGCGCGTGGCGCGACTCGGGGT
>JBEBCR010000186.1:0-5707 GCA_041157565.1 Planctomycetota bacterium
GGGCGCGGCTGGAGCGCGCTGGCGCCCGACGACGCGCTGCCCGCGCGGCGCCTGGACTCCGACGCCGTCTTCGAGGGCGTGCGCTTCGACGCCGCCACGGTCCCCGCCGCCGGCCTGTTGATCTTCGACGCGCGCGGCGTGCCGGATGCGGACGCCACGCTCGTGCTGCGCCACCGCGACCACGCGCTGGTCGTGGAGGTCGATCGCCGACTCGGACTGGTGCAGGGACCGCGCTGACCAGCGCCAGCGGGCTGCTAGACTGCGCCTCGACCGGCGCATGGCCCACGTTCCCACCGACAGCGTCGCGACCACCTCCGCCGCCGGCGGCCGAGCGATGGACGCGCGCGACATCTCCCCGCCCGAGCTCCGCGTGGCGCCGCCATCGCCCCTGCACGGAGCGCAGGGCTGGCTGCTGCGCTGGGCCGCGTCGGGCTGGCTGCCCATCCGCGGATGCTGGCCGCGGGCCGAGGTCGAGCCGCGCCCGAGGAGCGGGCGCCTCTCGATCGAGATCGTCAGCCACTGCTGGAACTACTCGCACCTGCTCGAGCACCAGCTGGGCTCGCTGGTCCTCCACCCGCCGAGCGAGGTGGACGCGACGATGACGGTGTACTTCTGCCGGGAGGATCGACGCACGGCGCGCCTGCTCGAGGTCGCCGCTCGCCACCAGCCGCCCAACGTGCGCTGGCAGTGGCGCGCGCTGGCCAAGGAGCACCTCTTCCGCCGTTCGATCGGCCGCAACCACGCCGCGCTCGCCACCCGCGCGGACTGGATCTGGTTCACCGACTGCGACCTGCTGTTCGGGGCGGGATGCCTCGACGCCCTGGGCCGCGCCCTGCAGGGCCGCGTCGACCCGCTCGTGTTCCCACGTCAAGAGAACTTGACGACGTTGCTGGACGACGCGACCCTCGCCGGCGAGGCCGAGCCGCGGCCGCGCCAGCCATCCGGCGAACTGGAGTTCTCGTCCACCACCGCGACCAAGGCCAAGGGTCCCTTGCAGATCACCCACGGCGACGTGGCGCGCGCCCTGGGCTACTGCCGCGACGTGGCGTGCTACCAGCGCGCCGAGCGCGAGTTCCAGAAGTGCCGCGAGGACACCGCCTTCCGCTGGATCCTCGGCACGCATGGCGTCCCGATCGACCTGCCCGGCGTGTCGCGCCTGCGCCACGCCACGAAGGGCCGCTACCACGGGTCGCGGGCCTCGAACAAGCTGCGCTTGTCGGTCCGCAGGCTGCAGGAGCTGTGGCGGCGCCTCTAGCGGCTCGAGGCGCGGATGTCGGCGGCGACCTCGTCCCACATCGCTGACAAGGCGGACTTGTGGCGCTTGGCCGCGTCCGCGATGCGCGGACGCAGATCCGACGCGCCCCCGGGCCGCAGGATGGCCGCCATGCGCGCGACGAAGGCTCGCGGGTCCCCGGCGTAGAGCAGCTCGGGGCAGTCGAAGTCCGCCAGCAGCTCCTCGTACTTGTGCGACCAGCCGATGGCGAGGCTCGGCACCCCGGAAGCGAGCCCGCTCACGAGGCCGTGGAAACGGGCGGTCGCGATGCAGCGCGCGCCCGACAGGAGGGCCTTGATGTCCAGCGCGTCGTCGAAGGCCACGATCCGCAGCTCCCCCGCCTGCTCCACGATCCGGCGCGCCATGGGCGCGTCGGCCTCGGGCTCGTGCAGCACCACGATCGGCTCCACGCCGGCGGCGCGGCAGGTACGCGCGCATTCGACGTACAAGTCGAGCACCGCCGACTCGTCCAGGGCGCCGGAGCGCACGGTCATCGCGTTCGGCACGAGGCAGGCGTAGTCGCCTGCGGGACGATCGATGGAGCGATCCGAGGCGTCCAGTCCGATGGTGATGTCGGGACGCGCGCGCAGCTCGCGCCGCACGCCCAGCGAGCGCAGGTGCTCCAGCGAGGCGCGGTCGCGGGCCGCGACGAAGCGCGCGCCGGCCACGATGCGGCGCATCTCCGCCGCCAGTTCGGGATCGGCGAAGGGCCCGAAGGCCTGCGGAAGCAGGTACGTGGGCAGCCCGGCCCGGATCGAGGCGCCGGCGCGCTGCCTCGCCTTCTTCGGCCCCCAGTAGTCGCCGTAGCCGAAGCCGGAGATGTCCACCACGTGGGTGTGGCGCGGCCCGAGCCCGACGAGGCGCAGCAGGCGCTCCTTGCCGGGCGAAGAGGCGCGGCGCGCGGGCATGCCCAGTGCCGCGCGCGCGGCGTCGGGCCCTTGCGCGGGCGACGTGAAGCGGGCGCCAGGCAGGCGTCGGCCCAGTTCGCGCACCGTGGCGCGCGCCATGAGCTCCGCGCCCTTGTTGGGCAGCCACGCGCCTTGGACGTCGACGACGATGTCAGGCATGGACGCGCAGGACCCCCGCGACGGATCGCTTGCCGGAGTAGGGGATCATCGCGTCGGGCTTGGGATGGCCCACCCCGATCAGCATGATCGGGACCTGGTGCGGCGCCAAGCCCAGGAGGCGCCGCATGGCCTCGTGGTTGTCGGGCAGGTCCGGCCAGTTGATCGGCACGGAGCCGAGGCCCAGCGTGGTCAGCGCCAGCATGAACTGCATCGCCGCCAGCGACGAATCGATGTGGACGAGGTGGCGATCGCGCGGTTCCGCGTACATCGACAGGTCGCCCACCACGCACGCCAGGGCGGGCAGGTCCGCGCCGAAGCCGGCCGTGCCCAGCGGCAGCGCCGCCATGTCCCGGATGAGGTCGCGACGCAGGGCGCAGTGGAACGTGAAAGGCTGGCGGTTGCACGCGCTGGGAGCCTGCAGCGCGGCGGCCACCGCGGCCTCGAGGTCCTCGGGGGCGACGGGCTTGTCCTGGAACCAGCGCTGCGAGCGCCGCGCGCGGACGAGGGCCAGGAACGACGGGTAGCCCACCGGAGCGCCGTGGGCGCCGACGTAGTTGGGCAGTTCCCGCTCGGGGTAGGGAGCGTGCTCGGGCGCGCCGGTCGGCCGACGCGGGATGGCGCTCCACGCCGCGTGCGCCGGCGCGATCCTCGGATCCGCGACGTCCACCACGGCGAAGTAGCGCGCCAGCACGTCGCTCGCCCACTGGACCTCGGTCGCGTCGGCCTCTGGCTGGGCGGCGAGCCTCGCGTACAGCGCCACGGTGTCGTCGATGTACTCGACGCCGAACACGGCGCGGCGCACCGGCATGCACAGCCCCTTCTCGAGGCGATGCACGTTGCGCCTGAGGAGCGGCGAAGTGCCCGCGCAGGCGGTCTTGAGCCGCTGGAACTCCGCCAGCCCGGCCAAGGTCGCCTGGCGCTCGGCCCGCAGCTGCTCGTCGAGGGCCAGCGCGCGCTTCTTCGGAACGCCGGGCGTGGAAGGGGCGAACAGGCCCTTGATCGCCTTGGCCCACCCACCCGTTCCCGAGGACTTCCCCATGCCGCGCCTTCGTCGGAGTGTAGCGAGCGGGGCGACGACAAGGTACTCGGCGCCGCTCAACCGCGACGCGCCTGCGCGCCGCGGAAGGCGAGCCTCAGCCTCTCGCCGAGACCGAGCACGCGCAGCAGCCAGGCGACGAGGAAGACGGGCAGCTTGTGCCGCCAGGCGAGCTCGCGCTGGCCCAGCACCCGTCGCGCCGCCTTCCACGGCGGAAGCAGGTAGTTGAGCGGCGGCACCAGCCCGCGCCAGCCGCGCGCGGCGAGCAGCGAGTGCCGGCCGCCGTACGTGCGTCGCTGCTTCTTCGCGAGTTCGGCGAAGGTCGCGCGCGCCGGATGCCGCACGCCCACCTCGGCCGCGTAGGCGATGCGCCCGCCGGCGCGCTGCGCGCGCGAGTTCCACTCGCGATCGGCGCCGGAGAAGGTCGCCGCGTCGAAGGGCCCCACGCGATCGAAGGCCGCGCGCCGCGCGACGAGGTTCGCGGTCGCGCCCCAGCCCTTGCGCGCGTAGTCCTCCTGCCGCAGCCAGGTCGAACGGTCGTACAGCTCCCACAGGTTCCAGCGCGGGCCGGCGCAGTGCAGCTGCACGCGCCCGGCCACGCGGTCGAGCTCGCCCGCGCCGGACATGCGGGCGAGGCCGGACGCGATCCACTCCGGCTCGGGACTGCAGTCGCTGTCGGTGAAGAACACGACGTCGCCGCGCGCCTCGCGCAGCGCCGCGTTGCGCGCCGCGTAGGATCCCGGCTCGGGCGCGTGCACCACCCGCGCGTTCGCGGGCAGCCGGAGCCCCGCGGGCGGCCGGGGATCGGCGTTGTTGTTGGCCACGAGGACCTCGAAGCGCCCGGCGTCGGCCGTCTGCGCCGCCAGCGCGTCGAGGCAGCGCTGCAGGGCGTCCCAGTCCTTGTAGGTGGGCACGACCACGCTCGCCTCGAGCCGGCTCAACTCGCTCGTCCTTTGGCCTTCACGATGCCGTGCTCGGTCCAGCTGACGCCGCTGCGGCGCACTTCGTGGATCCAGTCCTTGTTGCGCTTCTTCTTCTTGCCGTCGGCGTAGGGACGCGAATGGTCGAGGTGCACGAGTGGCGCGCTGAAGCGCAGGTGGCGCCCGGGGATGCCCGCGTTGCGCATGCGGTCGCCCAGCTCCTTGTCGAGGCCGCCGTAGGTGATGGTCTCGTCGAAGCCGTTCACCGCGAGGATGTCGTCGCGCCACGCCGACCAGTTGGCGCCGCACAGCGAGCGCCGCGTGGGCCAGGCGAGCTCCAGCAGGTTCGACAACCACTTGGGGCAAGGCGCCGACTTGAGCCAGGTCGAGAAGCGGTCGAAGGCGCGCTGCTCGCGCAGCCAGGAGCGGTCGAACACCTTGCCGCTCGCCACGAGGTCGGTCGTCACCGCGGCCGTGGCTTGCGCGTCGAGCCGGATCAGGCTGCCGGTGGACCAGCGGCCGCGCCGCGCCAGCTCCAGGTGGCGCGCGACGAACGACGGGTGGATCAGCACGTCGCCGTCGATGAACACCATGAACTCCGCCTCGGAGCTGGCGATGGCCTTGTTGAGGATCGAGCACTTCTGGAAGCCGCGGTCCTCGTGCCACAGGTGGCGCAGCCGCAGGTCCGGCCGCGCGGCGCGGAACGCCTCGACAACGGCCTTGGTCCGTGGTCCGGAGCCGTCGTCGGCGACGCAGATGGAATCGCAGGCCACCACCTGCCGTCCGACGGATTCGAGGCACAACGCCAGCGAACGCGGATTCTCGTAGGTCGTCAGCACCAGCTCGGTGCGGCGCGGCGCGGCGTTCGCGGCCGTGCGACCGGGCTTGTTCGATGTGGGGTCCGCGGCCATGTCGGGTCGCGGCCGAGCTGCCGCGCGCACCGGGAAAGGATGCGACTTGGCGGGCCATGGCGCAACGCGAGCCGGCCGATCGGGGCGCGAGCCTCGGCTGGAAGAGGAGCGCGGCCGCCCCCGGGCAGGGAGGCGGCCGCGCCGAAATCGCTGGTCGGGGTGGCCGACCCGCGGGCCACGGCGGGGGCAGTCCGCCGTCGCCTGGCGCGTCCGAGGGCAGTCGGGCGCGCCGGGCTGCGAGATGAATCGCAGTGCTCGGTGCTCGGACGCTCGCGGCGTCCCCCACCGGCTGGCGGCCGGTAGCGTGGTCTCGGGTTGTCAGTACGCGGGAACGGCGCGGTCCACCACGCGGCTCCACTCGTCGATGCCGCCGCGCATCGACCACACGTTGGTGAAGCCGTGGCCCTTGAAGTACGCGGCCACGTCGAGCGAACGCACGCCGCTCTTGCAGTGGAACACGATCTTCGAGTCCTTCGGCAGCTCCATGTACTTGCCGGGGT
>JBEBCR010000187.1:0-2802 GCA_041157565.1 Planctomycetota bacterium
CCACGATCTCCTCGAAGACGTTCTCGATGGTGACGAGGCCCGAGGTCCCGCCGTGCTCGTCGACCACGATCGCCTCGGCGGCGCCGTGCTCCTTGAAGCTGCGCAGCAGGTCGAGCACGGAAGCCACCTCCGGCACGAAGTGCACCGGGCGCACGAGCTCCGCCAGCGGCGCGTCGGGGCGCGCCAGGACGTCGCGCAGGAGCACCTGGCCGACGACCCGGTCCGGGCCGCCACGCACGACCGGCAGCCACGTGAGGCGGCGCGACAAGGCGCGCGCGCACTGGAACCAGAGCGCCTCCTCGTCTTCGCCGTCGAGGTCGACGCAGATCATGTCGACGCGCGGCACGAGGATCTCCTTCACGCGGATGTCCTCGAGCTCGACGATCTCGGCCAGCATGCCGACCTCGCCGGCGTCGAGCGAGTCGCGTCCGCGGCTGCGGGCGAGCACCTCGCCCAGCTCGTCGGCGTCGACGCCTTCGCGCTCGCGCGAGTCGACCCCCAGCGCGCGCATGATCAGCTCGAGCAGCTTCTCCACGACGAGCCGGAACGGCGTCGTGGCCAGGACGAGGAGCCGCGCCGCCGGAGCCACCAGCGCCGCGAAGCGCTCGCGCAGCCTCCACGCGATGGCCTTGGGCAGGATCTCGCACAAGACCACCAGCGCGCCCAGCGCGCCGCCGGCCCACCACAGCGTCGCGTGGCCCTCGGCGCCGTCGGCGAGGCGCGCCACGAGCGAGAAGTACAGGATGTTCACCACGAGGTTCGCCGACAGCAACGCCACGAGCAGCGCCTGCGGCAGCTCGAGCAGCGCGCGCACGCGCGCCGGGGCGCGCGCGCGCTCGTCGTCGTCGAGGCCGAAGAGCGCCGTCTCCGAGCCGGACAGCAGGAACGAGACCGCCATCACGATCGGCAGGAGGGTCCACTCCAGGCCGTTCACGCGCGACCTCCCGGCTGGATCGGCAGGCGCATGGCGGCGCGGAAGCCCTGCCCGGGCCGCGACCGCAGCTCTACGCGGCCGCCGTGCTCCTTGGCCACGCCGTGGACGATGGCGAGTCCCAGCCCCGTGCCGCGTCCGGGATCCTTGGTCGTGTAGAACAAGTCGGCGACGCGCGCCAGCTCGGACTCGGCGACTCCGGGGCCGTCGTCGGCGACCTCCAGCACCAGCTCGGTCCCATCCACCAGCGCGCGCACCTCGACGCGGCCGCCGCTCCGACCCTCGAGCGCGTCGAGCGCGTTGACCAGGAGGTTGAGGATCGCCTGCGCGACCTCGTGCGGCTCGCCGTGCATGGTCGGCAGCGCGCGCCACGCCTCGGCGCCCGCGTCGCGGTCGGTGGTGGCGCCGCCGGCGTGCACGCACCAGAGCTCGACGCCCTGGCGCGCCGCGCGGTGCGCCACCAAGGCGAGCGCGTCCGACAGCGGCGTCGCCGGGCTCCACGGCGCGCGGCCGCCGGTGCGCGGCGTCAGGCGCAGCACCTTGCCCACGGTGGCCTGGATGCGCTCGAGGCCGGAACGCACGAGCTGCAGGTAGCGCGCGCGCTTGTCCGCCGGCAGCGCGCCCGACTCGAGCGCCTCGATGGCGTTGAGCAGGCCGCCCAGCGGGTTGTTGATCTCGTGCGCGATGCCCGCCGCCAGCTCGCCCGTGGCCGCGAGGCGCCGCTGGGTCATGGCGGCGGCCTCGGCGCGGCGCGTCTCCTCGCGCGCGTCCGCGACGGCCTGCACCAGCTCGGCGCGGTGCCCCTCGACGCGCTCGGCCATGGTGTTGAACGCGCGCACCAGTTCGGCCAGCTCGTCGTCGCGCGGCGGCGCCACCACGCGCACGCCGGCGCGCCCGTCGGCGATGGCGTGGGCGCCGCTGGCGAGCCTCTCGACCGGCACGAGCACGTGCCGCCGCAGGAGGAGGAACGTGCCGATGGTCAAGAAGAGCGTCGAGCCGAGGAACCACGGCAGCAGGGTCGAGCCCACGCCTTGCACGACCTGCAGGTCGCGCAGCACGAACCACGCGCCGCCCCACACCTCGCCGTCCTTGCCGTAGATTGGCACGGCCACGCCTCCGGCCGCGGTCACCGGACGGCGACCGCGCGTGCACTCGGCGACGGCGCGCAGCACCGCCGCGCCGTCCCAGTCGGCCGGACGCCGGTCGGCGCCGAGCGGGTTCAGCAGCGCGCCGCGCGCGCTGGGCCGGCCTTCGGCGTCGACGACGATGTTCTTGTGGGCCACCAGCGCGTCCTCGAACCAGTTCCAGTTCGAGGTCGCCAGCAGGGAGGCCACCTGCACCGCGCCCCCGTCGCCGACCGAGTCGGCGAGGCGCTGGAACAACGCCTCGGCGTAGTAGCCGCCGATGCGCTGCTTCAGCTCGCGCGACAGGAGCAGGAAGCCCGCGCCGAACACCAGCGCGTTGACCAGCGCCACGAGCAGGAGGACGCGCAGGCGCAGGGAGAGCCGCGGCGTCCAGCCCCGTCCTCCCTTCGCGGATAGCATGCGTGCCGTCCTGCTCCCCCGCGGCTCAGACGCTGCCGACCTGGTTCATGATCTCGAGCAGCGGAAGGAACAGCGCCACGACGATGAACCCGACGAAGGCGGCGACCACGATCAGGAGCGCCGGCTCGATCAGCTTGAACATGTTCGTGATGCGCCGGTCGACCTGCACTTCGTAGGCGTCGGCGACCTTCAGGAGCATCTTGTCCAGCTCGCCCGTCGCCTCGCCCACGTCGACCATGTTGACGACCAGGTCGTCGAACAAGCCGCTTTCGCCCATCGGGCGCGCGATGCCCTCGCCCTCGCGCACGACGCGGCGCACCTCCTCGA
>JBEBCR010000188.1:0-3822 GCA_041157565.1 Planctomycetota bacterium
CAGCGTGAACTCGTAGGTCGCCCCCACCAACGGCCCGCACAACGGTTGAAGCGCCACGATGGCGGCGTCAACCTGGTCGGTGGCGATCAGGTTGAACGCGGCCTGTAGTTGCTCGCGCTCCAGTTGCGACAGCTTGGGCTCGAGATCGGCCTCGGCCGCGTAGCTCTCGGCGAGGCGTCGACGGAAGACCGGATCGTTCCAAACCGACAACTCGTACTCGGAGAGCCGCGTCGCGACCTCCTGCTTGGCCTCTCCTTCGTCCGTGGCGGCGGGGTTCGCCGCCACGGCGGGATCCGTGCCGGCGGGCAAGGCCGCGATGGCTTGGGGCTCTTGCTGCACGCGCCAAGCGGCGCGTTGCTCGTACGTGGAGTTGCAGGCCGCAAGTGCGGCGGCGAGCAGGAAGGAGGCGGAGATCGGCTTCATGGTGGTCTGGCCTGTGTGGTCGGGCCGGTGAGATCGTGTGCGTTTCGTGCGGGAGCCTCGCGGGCGTCACTGCGCGGCGGGGAAGGTGATCGGCACGCGCATGCGGAAGCGCACCGGCTCGCCCTTGCGCTTGCCCGGCTCGAACCGCCATTGCTTGATGGCTTGCAGAGCTGGCCGCTCGAAGATCGGGTCGGTGGACTTCTGGACGCGCGGCTCCACCACACGGCCGTTGACGTCGACGACGAACAGGATGTGCACCGTGCCCGGCGCCTTCTTGCGCACGTCGTTGTCGATGATGGGCCCGGGTTGGTGAATCGGGCGGGGCTTCTGATCCAGGTCGGAGAGCGAGAACAACTCGTCCTCACCCGAGCCATCCTTGGCCCCGGAGCCGCTGGTGGCGAGCTTGACCGCGAAGTCGCCCGCCATGCCGTCGCCGCCGCCCATGCCGACGTTCAAGGCGAGCTCGAGTTGAGACAAGTCGAGGGGTTGCGCGACCTCGGTCAGCTCCGGCGGCTTCTCCTCGGGCGGCGTCTCCTCGGGCTTTTCCTCCTCCTCGGGGGGCGGAGGCGGTGGAGGAGTCTCGACCGTGTCGACCGTGCGCACGTCCAGATCCTTGATCGGCGTGGCGCTGATCGCCTGCACCAAGGGCAGCAGCAAGAACAAGCCCAAGGCCATCGACGCGCCGCCCAGCAGCACGAGGA
This sequence comes from Planctomycetota bacterium, assembly GCA_041157565.1. Lineage (GTDB taxonomy): Bacteria > Planctomycetota > UBA1135 > UBA1135 > SXXH01. The sequence continues at coordinate 1,125 of JBEBCR010000188.1, forward strand.
ACCCGTGCAGCGCGCGCCGCAGGATCCAACCAAAGGTCGATGAACGCGAGCTGGCCATGCGTCAGGTGCCTTTGGCCGCGGTGGCGACGCTGACCTTCAAGGCGCCGCCAAGCTTGGCCGCATCGATGACGCGCACGAGCAGTCCCGAGGGCACTGCTTGGTCCGCTTGGATGACCACAGGGAGGTCCTCCTGCGCGACCATGCGCCTAACGAGCGGTTGCACGCCGCCGACGCCGATCTCGCGGCCGCCGTAGACGACCTCGCCCTTGCTGGTGATGGCGATCAGCACGCTGGTCTTCTCGAGCCGCACGGCCGAGGCTGCCTGCGGCTTGTCGACCTCGACTCCGGTCTCCTCCACGAACGTGGTGGTCACGATGAAGAAGATGAGCAGGATGAAGACCATGTCGATCATCGGCGACATGTCGATGCCGCCCTCCGATCCACCGTCGTCCCCGCTGTCGCGAAAGCGTCCCATGCTGGTCGTTCCTCAGGCGGCCTTGCGGCGCGCGAGCTTCTTGTATTGCGCTTGGTTGCAGGCCGTCTCGAGTCGCGCGAGGAAGGCCTTGTAGCGCTCGTGCGAGCGCGCGAGCTGGTAGTGCACGAACAAGCCCGGCAGAGCCACGATCAAGCCGGTCTCGGTCGTGATGAGCGCCTCGGAGATGCCTCTGGCGATCTGCTCCATCGTTTGGTCGCCACCCGAGCCGGTGGCGAGCGCACCAAAGGTCGCGAGCATGCCGGTGACGGTGCCGAACAACCCGAGGAGCGGCGCAGTGCCGATCGTGACCTTGAGCACGCGCAAGTCGCGCACGAAGGGCGCGCTCTCGGTCGTGCGCAAGCCCTCGAAGTAGCTGGCCGTGGCCTTGACGTCTCCAGCGTCCATGGCGGCGCGGATGATGGCGCCCACTTTGCCCTTGGCCGCGGACGGATCGACGATCCACGCGCGCCAAGTGCGCTCGCGCACGCCAAAGCCCTTGCCAAGGAGGTTCAGCGCCACATGCGTGGCGAGGCCGAAGGTCACCATCGCATTGAACGCGATGGCGGCCATGCCCCAGCCGCCGGCGACCCAGATAGCCATGGCGCGCAGCCACAGGTCGCCGAACTCCGCCATCATGCCTCCCCCGTCCATGTGCGTCCCCTGGCCCTCAGGCGGCCGTCGAGGCCTCCGCCTTGAGCTTCTGGCGCGCCACTTCGTTGCCGAAGGCGATGGCGGCCTTGTCGAGGTCGTCGCTGATGCCCTTGGCCTTGCGCGAGAGGAACGAGTGGATCAACAGCGCGGGGATGGCGACGATCAATCCGTACTCGGTAGTGATCAAGGCCTCGGAGATGCCGCTCGACAGCGTCTTCACGTCGCCCGTGCCGAACACCGTCATCAAGGTGAAGGTGTTCATGATGCCGGTGACCGTGCCCAGCAGCCCGAGCAACGGCGCCGACGAGGCCGAGATGGCGATGAACGGCAAGAGCCCGTTGACCTTCAAGCGCGTGTGCAGCGCCTGCTCGTACATGACCTCGTCCATGAGCTCCTTGGGCTCGTCCATGTGCTCGACGCCAGCGGCGAGCATGCGTCCGACCGGTCCCTTCATGGATTCGGCCTTGTCCTTGGCGAGGCCGCGATTGCCCGAGGCGATGGCGGCGAGCAGCGCGTCCATCTGCTTCTTCTTGGGGCTGGACAACAAGGCCATCGACAACCACTTCCACAAGGCGACCAACAGCGCCGCGCCGGCGACGGCGAAGATCGGCCACATGATCGGGCCGCCCTTCAGGATGTGCTCCCACAAGGTCTCCTCGAGGGCCTGCACCTTGTGTGCGTTGCCCAAGGACGCGTCGAGCGGGAAGGCGCCACCCACGCCGAGCACCGCCAGCGAACCCGCCTCCTTGTCACGCGGATCCTGATAGGCGACCACGGCGGGTTCCAGCGAACCGATCCGCTGCTCGGCGGTGCCGATCGCTTGGCCATCAGCGGAGCGGAAGATGGCGACGGGGCCGAGCATCAAGTACGTGCCGGTTGCAACGTCACCCTTGTCGTCCACGGCGCGGCCTTCGAAGCGCGCACCCCCGAGCACTTCCTCGACCCGGCCGAGCGACGCGTCCACCAACGCAACTTGCGCATCGAAGACCTGGGTGCGCTCGAGCGCCGTGTTCTCCAGCGCCAAGCGCGAAGCCTCGATCGCAGACTTGTAGCGTTGCAATTCGGCGATGTGCAGGCGCGACTCGAAGTTGCGGCTGTACTCGGCGACGAGGCTGCCTAGGTAGATCGCCTCGTCGTTGCGCGCCTTGATCTCGACGCGCGTGTTGCTGATGCCTTGGGTGCCGGTGTCGAGCGAACGCGACACCTTCTGGTATTCGGCGCGCAGGTCGGCGAGGCGCGTCTCGGCCTCGCGCAGCTTGCGCGACATGGGCAAGGTTTCGTCGGCGACGCGTCGGCGCAACTCGGCGAGTTCCTTGAGGCTGTCGTCGAGTTGGCGCTGCAGGTCGGCGGCAGCGCCTTGGAAGCCGGGGTTTGCGCCGGACGCGGGCGCCTGGGCGAGCAGGGGAGTCCACGCGCACAAGACGACGAGGACGATATGACGGATCTGCATGGCGACGCTGTTCATTGGACCTTCACCGGCAACTGCACGAAGGCCGCGACCTTCTCGCCCTTGACGATGCCGATGACCTGCGCCACGAGCGGCGCGATCTCGTTGGCGGGAGTCCAAGTCCA
>JBEBCR010000189.1:0-14180 GCA_041157565.1 Planctomycetota bacterium
CGGGACCGTAGGCGATGCGGCAGGCGGCCTTGTCCGTCTTCAACTCGCCGAAGGCCTTGGTCAAGGCCTCGGACTTGAGCTCGCCCTCGACCGCGAAGAAGTGCAGCACGCTGGTCGGGCGCTCGGCCGGGTACAGGTCCACGTCCTTCAGGGCCTCGGCCATCGAAGGCAGGCGCGGGCCTTGGCGGCCGGCGCCGCCACCTTGGCCTCCACCCTGGCCGCCGCCTTGCCCACCTTGGGCCACGGGCGCGGCGTTCGGCTCCCCGAGGGCCAGCGTGGCGCACAACGCCAGGGCGGCGGGGCGGAGGATCAGGTCGATGGCGCTGCGCATGCTGGAGTCCCTTTCGTGGCGCGTGCCGGGCGGCTCCAGTAGGAGTCCCCGCGCGCGCAGTCTGCCATACGCGCCGCTTGGGGTCGAAGGATGCGCCGGCGGCCCCGCCGGAGCGCATTCCGCGCGGCGCGGGCGCGGGCGCCTTGATGGCGGAGCCATGGGCGGGCGATCATGGCGGGTGGAGGAAACGCGTGAGCTTCGTCGTCCACAACACCCTGACCCGCCGCAAGGAGCCGTTCCAGTCCCTCGAGCCGGGCGTGGTGCGCATGTACAACTGCGGCCCGACCGTCTATGGACGGGCGCACATCGGCAACTTCCGCGCGTACGTCTTCGCCGACACGCTGCGCCGCTGGCTGGAGGTCAAGGGCTTCGAGGTGCGCCAGGTGATGAACATCACCGACGTCGGCCACCTGCTCGACGACGCCGACGAGGGCGAGGACAAGGTCGAGGCGCAGGCGCGGAAGGAGGGCCGCGATCCGTGGGAGATCAGCCGGCACTGGACGCGCCTCTTCATGGAGGACATCGGGAAGCTCGGCATCGAGCCGGCGATGGTCTACCCCAAGGCGAGCGACCACATCCCCGAGATGGTCGAGATGATCGAAGGGCTCATCGAGAAGGGCTACGCCTACCAGTCTGGCGAGGACGTCTACTTCGAGGTGGCGCGCTTCCCGCGCTACGGGCGCCTGTCGGGCAACGCGGTCGAGGAGCTGGACGCCGGCGCGCGCATCGAGGTGCGCGAGGAGAAGCGCCACCCCGCGGACTTCGCGCTGTGGAAGAGCGATCCGCGCCACCTGATGAAGTGGCCGACGCGCTTCGGCCAGCACGGCTTCCCGGGCTGGCACATCGAGTGCTCGGCCATGGCGCGCAAGCACCTGGGCGACCGCATCGACATCCACACCGGCGGCGAGGACAACGTCTTCCCGCACCACGAGTGCGAGATCGCGCAGACCGAGTGCTTCACCGGCGCGCCGTTCGCGAACTACTGGATGCACACGAAGTTCCTGCAGGTCGACGGCGGCAAGATGAGCAAGCGCCTCGGCAACTGCTGGTCGATCGACGACGTGGTCGAGAAGGGCTACGAGCCGCGCGTGCTGCGCTTCTGCCTGCTGCGCGGCCAGTACCGCACGCCGCTCAACTTCACCTGGGCGATCATGGACGAGTCGAGGAGCGTGCTCGAGAACCTCGACGACCTCGCCGCGCGCCTGCGCCGCGCCATGACCGGCCACGGCGCCGCGGCCAGCGCGGACGCGGGCCTCGAGGAGGTCGAGGCCTGCCAGGCCGAGTTCGAGTCGGCCATGGACGACGACCTGAACACGCCGCGCGCCATCGCGGCCTTGATGGGCCTGCGCTCGGCCGCGCTCGAGGAGCGCCTGGGCGCCTCGGCCGCGGCCGCCGCCAACCAGTTCCTGGTCCACGTGGCCGAGAAGGCCCTCGGCTGCATCCGCGTCGTCGAGGAGTCGCTCGACGCCGAGGTCGAGCGCGCCATCGCCGCGCGCCAGGACGCGCGCAAGCGCAAGGACTTCAAGGAGTCCGACCGCATCCGCGACGAGCTGCTCGGGAAGGGCATCGTGCTCGAGGACACGCCCAAGGGCGTGGTCTGGCGCCGCAAGTAGGACCCCCGCGCGCCGCCGCCACCTGTCAAGCGGACTGGACAGGCGGCCCGGCCGGCGGGTCCTTGGCCAGCGCCTTCAGCGCGCGCAGGTCGAGCTTGCCGGTGCCCAGCACGGGGATGGCGGCCACGCGGCGGAACTGGTCGCGCCGCGGGATCCACAAGTTGGGCAGGCCCTGCGCCGCCAACCCCGCGAGCGCCGCCGCGAGCGTCGCGTCGTCGGCCACGTGCAGGACCACCAGGCGCTCGCCTTTCTTCTCGTCGGGCGTGGCGGCGACGGCGAAGGTCGGGTAGGGCGCCTCGGCGGCGGCGTGCAGCGCTTCCTCGATGCGACCGTGCGGCACCATCTCGCCCGCGATCTTGGAGAAGCGCGACAGGCGATCGGTGATCCAGATGTAGCCGTCGAGGTCGAGCCGCGCGATGTCGCCGGTCCTGTACCAGCCATCCGACAGCACCTCGGCGCTGAGGTCGGGCCTGCCGTGGTAGCCGGACATGACGTTGGCGCCCTTGACGAGCAGCATGCCCGCCCGCCCGGCCTCGAGCGGCGCGCCGTCGTCGGGATCGACGACGCGCACCGCCACGCCCGGCAGGGGGTGACCCACGCTGCCGCGCCGCCAGTGGCGCGCCGCCGGCGAGGTGTCGCGCGCGGAGGGCACGCTGACGGCGACCACCGGCGCGCACTCCGTGGCGCCGTAGCCTTCGATGGGCGGCAGGCCGAAGCGGTCCTCGAAGGCGTCCGCCACCGACTCCGTCAGGCGCTCGGCCCCGGCGAGCGCGATGCGCAGGCTCCTGAACCGCCGCGGCTCGATCTTCTTCGTGTACAGCGACAGGAAGGTCGGCGTGGCGATCAGGATCGTGGTGCGCTCGTCCTCGACGATGCGGCCCACCGTGTCGGCGTCCAGCGGGTTGGCGTGGCAGTCGAGGCCCACGCCGTGCACCAGCGCGAACCACGTGGCGAAGTAGCCGAAGCTGTGGAACAGCGGCAGGATCAGGAGCAGCCGGTCGTCGGTCTCCAGGTGCACCACCTGCGCCACGCCCGCCAGGTTGGCGTCGAGGTTCTTGTGCGTCAGCGGAACGCCCTTGGGTTCGCCGGTCGAGCCGCTGGAGAAGATGATCGTCGCCACGTCGTCGAGGCGCGCCTCGCGCCTCGCCCCGCACAGCCGCTCGAGCGCCCTCGTCGGCAGCAGGAGCGCCGCCGCCAGCGCGACTAGGCGCTGGCGCGGGCCGATCCCCTTGGCGAGGTCCTCGGCCCAGACGAGCTCGACGCCCGGCGGCGGCTCGAGCCGCGCCTTGGCGAGGAAGGCGCGCGAGGCCAGCGCCTTTGTCAAGTTTGCTTGACGAGCGGCCGAGGCCATCCCCGCCGCGCCCGCCGTGTAGTTGAGGTTGACCACGACGCGCCCCGACAGCGCCGCGGCGGCCTGCACGACCACGCCGGCGATCGAGGGCGGCAGCAGCACGCCCAGCGCCTCGCCGTCCCGCCAGCGTCCACGCAGCGCGCGCGCCAGCGCGATGGCGCCGACGAGGAGCTCCCAGCGCCGCGCGCGCCCGCGCTGCGGATCGTAGGCGGCGCGCGCGAAGGGTCGGCGGCGCATGCTGGCGACGAAGCCGTGGTGCAGCGGCTTGCGCCGGCCCTCCTCCGCGCGCCACGCCAGCTCGCCGAGGTCCGCCACGGCGCGGCGCGCCTCGTGCAGGCTCGCCGAGCCGGGGATCGGCCGGCCGAACCACAAGCGCGCGTCCTGCCGCAGGCCTTCGGGCGGCTTCCACAAGCGGCCTTCGCGCGTGCCGCTGAAGCCGCCGCTCCACACGCGCGCGCACCACACCGGCACGACGACGGCGCCCGTGCCGCGCGCGATGCCCTCGGTGCCGCGCTGGAAGGGCAGCAAGAGTCCCTTGCGGCCCAGTTCGCCGCCGGCGAGCACGCACACGACTTCGCCGCGCTCCAGCATGGCGCGCGCCCGGCGCAGTCCGCGCAGCTGGGCCTTGAGCGGCGCGCGTTCGTCGACCGCCACCACGCCGAGGAAGCGCAGCAGCGGTCCGATGCGCGCGTCCTCGACCGCCTCGAGCGGAGCCACGATGCGCAGGGGGCGCTTCAGCGCCGCCACGAGGAGCAGCAGGTCGACGAGGTCGGCGTGGTTGGGCACCAGCAGCGCGCCGCCATCGCGCGGCAGCTGGTCGAGGCCTTCCACCTTCAGGCGGAACACGAGGCGCACGAGCCAGCGCAGCAGCCCGCGCAGCGGCTCGTTGGGCGACAGCAGCGCCAACGCGAGCGGCAGGAGCGGCAGGCACAGCCACCAGTAGGCGCTCGGACCCATCCTCGAAGAGGGTAGGCGGGGGGAGGGCGCCGGTCGAGCCAGCCGTGGCGGGAGCCCGGCCCCCCCCCGAGGGGAACCCGGAGGAGCGCCTCCTTTGGGGGTGCGGCGCAAGGCCTTGGCTCCATGGAACTTCAAGCCTCGCGCCAGCGTCGCAAGTCGGCGGAAGTTCCTTCCTGATCCCATCGCGCCGCGCGCCATCCCCGAGTCGTCCCGTGCACGCCTCAGGCGCACGAGCGGTGTAAGGTCTGGTGCGGAACTATCGGCAACCGCGCAAGGCGGTTAGGCTCGAATCGCGCCGATCCGCACGATTCGGACCTCCAAGCACCCTCTGGCACTCCCACAGGCACCCTCCGGTACCTCCATGCTCAAGTCGCTCTTCTCGACCCTCGCCGCCGCCGGCCTGCTCTTCGCCGGCTCCGCCGCCGCCCAGACCGCCCTGACCACGACGCGCGTGGCCTCGGGCCTGTCCTCGCCCGTGGGCGTGACCCACGTCCCCGGCGACAACAACCGCCTCTTCATCATCGAGCAAGGCTCGGGCGGCACGGCGCGCATCAAGATCCTCAACCTCGGCACGGGCGTCGTCAACGCCACGCCGTACCTGACGATCACCGGCATCTCCACCGGCGGCGAGCGCGGCCTGCTCGGCCTCGCCTTCCACCCGAACTACGCGCAGAACGGCTACTTCTACGTTTACGTGTCGGCCAACGGCTCGAGCAACGCCGTGCGCCGCTACCAGGTCAGCGCCGGCAACCCCGACCTCGCCGATGTCGCCAGCGTCACGACGCTCTTGACGATGAGCGATCCGTTCAGCAACCACAACGGCGGCTGGATCAGCTTCGGCCCGGACGGCTTCCTCTACGTCGCCACGGGCGACGGCGGCTCGGCCAACGACCCCAACGGCGCCGGCCAGAACAACAACCAGCTCCTGGGCAAGATGCTGCGCATCAACGTCGACGTCGACGACTTCCCGGCCGACGCGGCGCGCAACTACGGCATCCCGGCCGGCAACCCCTTCGCGGGCGGCGGCGGTTCGCCCGAGATCTGGCTGACGGGCCTGCGCAACCCGTGGCGCAACGACTTCGACAACCTCACGGGCGACCTCTACATCGGCGACGTGGGCCAGAACGCGGTGGAGGAGATCTCCTTCGCTCCGGCCGGCGTCGGCGGCCTCAACTATGGTTGGCGCTGCATGGAAGGCACGAGCTGCACGGGCCTTTCGGGCTGCACCTGCAACGCGCCCACCCTGCGCCTGCCGATCCAGACGTACAGCCACGGCCTCGGCTGCTCGGTCACCGGCGGCGTGATGTACCGCGGCTCCGACATCTGCGACCTCGGCGGCACGTACTTCTACGCCGACTACTGCACCTCGCGCATCTGGTCCTTCCGCTACAGCGGCTCGGGCGCCATCACGAACTTCCAGGAGCGCACCACGCAGCTTGATCCCGCCGGCACGCTGGCGATCAACTCGCCGACGAGCTTCGGCGAGGACGCGCGCGGCGAGATGTACATCGTCGACTACGGCGGCGAGGTCTTCAAAGTCGTCCCGGCCACCGCGCCGACCGACTGCAACAACAACGGCATCGGCGACACCTGCGACCTCCTGGCCGGCACTTCGTTCGACACCAACGGCGACGGCGTGCTGGACGAGTGCCAGACGACGGTGGTGTCGTTCTGCTTCGGCGACGGCACGGCCACGGCCTGCCCGTGCGGCAACGCCGGCGCCGCCGGCAACGGCTGCGCCAGCTCGGTCAACGCGCTGGGCGCGCGCCTCGCCAGCAGCGGCGTGCCGAGCCTGGCCTCGGACACGTTCGTGCTGCAAGGCACGGGCATGGCGAACAGCAGCGCGCTGTACTTCCAAGGCACGACGCGCAACAACGGCGGCCTCGGCGCGACCTTCGGCGACGGCCTGCGCTGCGCCTCGGGCACGGTCATCCGCCTCGGGACCAAGACGAACGCCGCCGGCGCCTCGAGCTTCCCGAGCCTGATCGACCTGCCGATCAGCTTCAACGTGACCGGCACCGGCACGCGCACCTACCAGGTGTGGTACCGCAACGCCGCCGCGTTCTGCACGCCGAGCACGTTCAACTTGTCGAACGGCCTCGAGGCCGTGTGGGTGCCCTGAGCGGGCGTCCAGCCAAGGACGGGGCCGTGGCCACGAGCTGACGCCTCCGTCCCAGGCCGCCGCCGCGGGCCGCTCCGGATGCGGGGCGGCCCGCGGCCGTTGCTTGGGGGCGGGCGGCCGCGACCGCGAGGTCGTGGGCGAGCTCCAGCGCGCGATTCCAAGTGGGCGCGCGAACCGAGGAGCGAGGGACGTGCCGCGGGCGGGCTCCGGGCGCTATCCTCGGTCCATGCGGGCCCTCCGGACCTCCTTCGCCGCCCTGGCGCTCTGCGTGGCAGGACTGCCAGGAGCCGCCACGGCCAACGATGGCCGCGCCCCCTCGTGGTCGCGCGAGGTGGCGCCGATCCTCGCCGCGCGCTGCTTCACCTGCCATGGCCCCGATCCCGACTCGCGCAAGGCCGGCCTGCGGCTCGATCGGCGCGAGGACGCCGTGCGCGCCGAGGAAGGACTCGACCCCGCCGTGGCGCCGGGCGATCCCGCGCGGAGCGCCATCCTGCAGCGCATCCTGAGCGCCGATCCCGACGAGCGCATGCCGCCCTCCGACGGCCACGAGCCGCTGACCGCGGGGGAGATCGAGACGCTGCGGCGCTGGATCGAGGCGGGAGCGGTCTACGAGCGCCATTGGTCGTGGACCAGGCTCGCGGAGGTCGAACCGCCCGCGTCGCGGGGCTGGGCCTGGACGGAAGGCGACCGCTTCGTCGAGGACGCGTTGGCGCGCGAGGGACTCGCGCCCGCCGGCGACTGCGACGGTCCGACGTGGCTGCGGCGCGCGAGCTTCGCGCTGCGCGGGCTGCCGCCGCGCGACGAGTGGTTGCAGGCGATCCTCCGGCGCGACGAGATGGGCACGCGCGAGCGCCTGGTCGACGAGATGCTCGCCGATCGCGCGCACGCCGAGCACTGGGCGCGGCATTGGCTGGACGTCATGCGCTACGCCGAGACGCGCGGCCACGAGTTCGACTACGCCATCCGCGAGGCGTGGCGCTGGCGCGACTGGGTGGTGCGCGCGCTGCACGCCGGACTCCCGTACGACCGCTTCGTCGCCGAGCAGGTGGCCGGCGACCTCCTCGAGCGGCGCGTCGATCCCGCCACCGGGCACGACGAAGGACTCGTGGCGACCGGGTGGTGGTGGCTGTCGCAAGGCACGCACGCGCCCGTCGACGTGCGCCTCGACGAGGCCGAGCGCATCGACAACCAGATCGAGGTCCTGGGCAAGGCCTTCCTGGGCACTACCGTCTCGTGCGCGCGCTGCCACGACCACAAGTTCGACGACGTCTCCCAGCGCGACTACACGGCCTTGTTCGGCGTGGCGCGCTCGACGCGGCGCGTGTACGCCTGGCAGGATCCGCATGGCCGCGCCGCGCGGCTGCTCGAGGACGCCGAGGAGGCGCGCGCCGCGCTGCAGGCTCCTCTCGCGCCCGCCGCCGCGTCCGCGGATGGGGCGGCCCCCGAGTCGATCTCGTCGGCGACCACTCCGCCCGGCGTCGCGTGGCGCTTCGACGGACCGGACTTCGCCGGTTGGCGCGCCAGCGGCGGCGCCTTCGGCTCGCGTCCCGTGCGCGCGGGCGAGCTGCTGGCTCCCGATGGATCCGCGCCCGCGCGCGCCTTGGTCGGCTCGGCCAGCTCGCGCGCCTTGTCGGCCAAGGCGCGCGGCGCGCTGCGTTCGCCGACCTTCGTCGTCGAATCCGGCGACCTGTGGCTGCGCGTGCGCGGCCACGGCGCGCACGCGCGGGCCCACGTGGACGGGTACTTCCTCGACGAGGAGAACAACCTGCTGTTCGAGTCGCACAAGCAGGACCTCGACCATCCCGACGAGTGGCGCACGCGCCACGTCGATCTTTCGCGCTACGTCGGCGAGGAATGCTGGCTCGAGCTCGTCGATCCCGGCGATGGGTGGCTGGAGGTTGCCTGGGTCGCGACGGGCGAGCTCGCCGACGAATGGAAGGCCGCCGCTCCCGCGCTCGAGCGTCCGCTCGCGCTGGACGAGGCGACGCGCCTCGCGCTCGACGAGCCGCTCTCGCGGCTCGCGCGCCTCGCGCGCGACTTGCCGGAGCAGCCGGTCGTGCTCGCCTGCGAGGAGGGCAGCGGCCGCGATGCGCCGTTGTACGCGCGCGGCCGTCCCGCATCCGCCAAGGCGTCCGTGCCGCGCGGCGCGCCCGAGTCGATGGGGACGTTGCGCCGCGACTACGCGGCCGAGGTGCTGGCCGCCTCTTCCGCGCCGGCCGCGGCCGCGCGCGCTTCGGACTCCGGTCGGCTCGAACTGGCGCGCGAGCTCGTCGATCCAGCACATCCCCTGACTTGGCGCGTGGCCGCGAATCGCGTCTGGCACCACGTGATGGGCTCCGGTCTCGTCGCCACGACCGACGACTTCGGGGTGCTGGGCACGCCGCCCACGCATCCTGAATTGCTCGACTGGTTGGCTTGCCGCCTGCGCGAACATCGTTCCTTGAAGCAGCTCGCCAAGGAGCTCGTGTTGTCGCGCACCTTCGCCCAGCGCGGCGCGGTCGACGACGCCGAGGCGCTCGAGCGCGATCCGCGCGGCGCGCGCTTGTCGCGTCGCCCGGCGCGGCGCCTGCCGGCCGAATCCGTGCGCGACTCGCTGCTCGCCGCCTCCGGCCGCCTCGTCGAGCGCGAGGGCGGACCGCCGGTCGCCGCGCGCCTGACCGACTTCATGCAAGGCCGCGGCCGGCCCGGCGCCAGCGGGCCCGAGGATGGCGCGGGCGCGCGCAGCCTGCACCTCGAGGTGCGCCGGAACTTCCTCGATCCGTTCCTCGCCGCCTTCGACCAGCCGATTCCCAACTCGCCGCGTGGGGCGCGCAACGTGTCGAACGTGCCGGCGCAGGGTCTCGCCTTGATGAACGATCCCATGGTGCGCGACCTCGCCGCCAGCTTCGCGCGCTGGATCCTCGCGCAGGAGGGCGACGCCGAGGCGCGCGCCGCCGCCGCCATCCGACGGCTGTGGTCGCGTCCCGCGCGCACCGACGAGCTGGCGCTCGCCAAGGAGTTCCTCGGCGCCGCGCCCGACTTCGAGGCGTGGCACGACTGGGCGCACGCGCTGTTCCTGGCGCAGGAGACGATCTACCTGCCATGAATGGCGCGCGCGGCATGGACAGGCGCGACCTGTTGCGCATGGCGGCCTGCGGCTTCGGCGCCGCGGCGTTCTCCGCGCTCCTTCATGCGCGGTCCGCGCGCGGCGCCGCGGGCGCCACGCCGCTCGGTCGCCACCACCAGGCCAAGGCGCGCGCCTGCATCTTCCTCTACATGGACGGCGGTCCTGGGCAGATGGACACCTTCGATCCCAAGCCCGCGCTGCGTCGCTGGCATGGCGAGCCCTTCCCCGCGCGCATGGAGGCCACGCAGTTCGCCAGCAACGGCACGACCTTCGCCTCGCCGTGGGACTTCGCGCCGCGCGGCGCCAGCGGCATCGAGATCAGCGCGCTCTTCCCGCACCTCGCCACGCAGGCGGACCGCTTGTGCGTCGTGCGCTCGATGACGAGCCCCTTCAACGAGCACACGAACGCCAACTACTTCCTGCACACCGGCGTCGGCATCGCCGGACGGCCGAGCATGGGCGCGTGGGTGCGGCACGGCCTCGGCGACTGGTCGAGCGACCTGCCGGGCTTCGTGGTGGTCGACGGCGGCCTGATCCCGCCGGGCGGGCTCGAGTGCTTCGGCTCGGGCTTCCTGCCGGCCGGGAACCAGGCCACGATCCTCAAGCCGCGCGGCCCGGGCGTCGCCTTCGTCGAGCCGCTCGTGCCGGCCGCGCGCCAACGCCGCATGCTCGACTTGGCGCGCGCCCACGACGGCCTCTTGCGCGAGGCCTCGGGGTTCGACGCGGCCATCGAGGCCGCCATCGACAACGCCGAGCAGGCCTTCCGCATGCAGGCGGCCCTGCCCGAGCTCGTCAGGCTCGACGACGAGTCGGACGCCACGCGCCGCGCCTACGGCTGCGAGGACGAGTACGAGCCCACGCGCACCTACGCGCGCCAGTGCCTGCTCGCGCGGCGCCTGGTCGAGCGCGGCGTGCCCTTCGTCGAGTTGTCGATGGCGAGCACGGGCCACGACCGCTGGGACCAGCACTCCGACCTCCAGCAGGGCCACGCCGACAACGCGCGCGCCGTCGACAAGCCCATCGCGGCGCTGCTGCAGGACCTGCACCAGCGCGGACTGCTCGACTCGACGCTCGTCGTGTGGGCCGGCGAGTTCGGCCGCACGCCCTTCGCCCAAGGCTCGAACGGCCGCGACCACAACCCGCACGGCTTCACCGTCTGGCTCGCCGGTGGCGGCGCCAAGGGTGGCCACGTGCATGGAGCCACGGACGAGCTCGGCTACAAGGCGATCGAAGGCGCGTGCGAGCTGCACGACCTGCACGCCACCATGCTGCACCTGATGGGCTGGGACCATCGGCGCTTGAGCATGCGCTTCGGCGGCCGCGACATGCGCCTGACCGACGTGCACGGCCGCGTCGTGGCCGACTGGATCGCCTGACCGGCGCGTTGCGGCTGGCGCGCGGGGCGCGACGGGCCGCGCGATCGCCACGACGCCGAGGTCCGCGTCGAATCCGCGTCGAAGGTTGGTGGAATCCACGCGACAAGCGGCCGGCGCGACCTGCTCGGGCGGCGCCGCAGTAGATTTGGGGGCGTGCGGATCCTCCTCATCGAAGACAACGCGGACGTGCGCGCGAACTTGGCGGAGCAGCTCGAGCGGGCGGGCCACGAGGTCGATGTCGCCCTCGACGGGCGCAGCGGACTGCTGCTGGCCCTCGCGGGCGACCACGACGTGCTGGTGCTGGACCTGGGCTTGCCGCGGCTCGATGGCCTCGAGGTGTGCCGCAAGCTGCGGGCGGCCAAGGGCGCGAAGCCGCTGGTCCTGATGCTCACGGCGCGGGACACGCTGGAGGACAAGCTCGAGGGCTTCGCGGCGGGGGCGGACGACTACTTGGTCAAGCCCTTCGAGGGCGCCGAGCTGCTCGTGCGCCTGGCGGCGTTGGCGCGCCGTTCGACGCGCCAGGATCCGCTCGTCCTCGTGGTCGAGGACTTGCGCTACGACACCGGCACGTTGCGCGTCGAGCGCGCCGGCCGCGCGCTGGCGCTCAACCGCGTCGGCCTGCGCATCCTGCGCGAGTTGATGGCCGCTTCGCCGCGCGTGGTGACGCGCCAGCAGCTCGAGCAGGTGCTGTGGGACGGATTCTCGCCCGAGGGCAGCGTGCTGCGTTCGCACATCTTCGCCCTGCGCAAGGCCATCGACCTCGAAGGGCTGGCTCCGCTCGTGCACACGGTGCGCGGCATCGGCTACCGGCTGGCGCGCGAGGACCAGGGGTGAGTTCGCCTCCCAGGTTGCGGCGCGGCCTCGTCGTCCTGATCGCCGCGTTCGGCCTGGCGCTGGGGTTGACCTACGCGTGGGTCGTGCCACGGCTCGTGCTCGACACCGAGGACGCCATCTTCGCGCGCCAGCTGGAGCGCCTGCGCGAACAAGCCGCGCGCCCCGGCGGCTTGGACGGGGCACTCGCCGCGCCCGGGGTGCGCGTCGTGCGCGACCTCTCGCTCGAACCGGTGGAGCTAGCTGGCTTCCTGCGAGGCCTGCCTCCCGGCGTCCACGAATGGAACGACGATCCCTTGCCAGGCCTCGCCACCACGGAACTGATCGTGGTGGTCGAGGCGGACGCCGCCGGCGCGCCCGAGCGCTGGCTGCTCTACGACTTGTCCGGCCTCGAGGCGTTGGAGGGACCATGGAGCGCGCGCTACGTCGGCGCCGTGGGCGGAGGCGTGGCGCTGGCGCTCGTGGCGACGATCGTCGGATTGCTGGCGGCGCGTCGCCTGTTCCGCGCCCTCGACGACTTGGAGCTGCTCATCGCCGGCGCGACGCCAAGAGCGCGTCCGTCCGCCGCCGAGCGGCGCGACGACGAAGTCGGCCGCATCGCCCGCCTGTGGCGCGATGCCGACGACCATCTGCGCGCCGCGCTGGAGCGCGAGCGCCGCTTCACGCGCGACGCCAGCCACGAACTGAGGACGCCGATCTCCGCCGCGCGCGGGGCGCTCGAGCTGCTGCGGGCCGAACCGGAGGCGAGCGCCGCGCGACGCCTGGAGCTGCAGCGTCGCGTCGACTCGGCCCTGGTCGAGATGGGGGACCTCGTGCATGCCTTCCTGTGGCTGGCCCGCGAGACGCGGCCCGCCCCCGCGGGGATGGACCACGAGGTGTTCCTGCTAGGTGAATTGGTGGAGCGGATGGTCGGGGAGCGCAAGCTCCTCGCCGGCCACGGGGTCCAGCTGGAGCTGGCTCGTGGCTCCGACGCGCTCGTCGATGGCAGCGAGCGGCTGGCGCGCGTCGTGGTCGGCAACGTGCTGGGCAACGCGATGAACCACGGCGAAGGTCGCATCCAGCTGCGGGTCGACGGCGCTCGACTCGTCGTGGAGAACCAGGCGCGGCCGGACGCCGCGGGTGCATCCGTCGAGGGCTTCGGCTACGGCCTCGACATCGCTCGCAAGGTGTGCGAACGCTTCGGCTGGCGCCTCGTGCCGAAGGAGCAGGACGGGCGCTTCACCGTCGTGCTGGACTTCGCGGCGCCCGCGAGCGGCGATGCGGGCCCCGCATGACGTCCCCGCTGGATCAGAACAGCCAACGCAAGCCGACCAGCGCTCCGAGGTGGTCGTAGTCGGCCTCGAAGGTCGCTCCCTCGCCTTCGAGTTCGACCCCGCTGGTGCCGAGGTAGCGGCCCTCGAGCGTGATCTCCAGCGATTCGCTCGTCCTGTGGCCGATGCCCGCCAGGAACTGGTAGGCGAAGGCGCCGCTGTCGCTGACCTCGTCTCCCGAAGGTTCGAGGTCGGCGTCGATCTCCTCGATGACTCCGACTCCGATCCCCACGTAGGGTCGCCAAGGTCCGTGCCTATCGAAGCTGTGGATCACGTTGGCCGTCACCGCCACCGAGGCGTAGTCGCCGCCGGTCGCCAGCGCCCCGTCGGCTCCGATGGAGTCGATGTCGCCGCGGCGCCACGTCCAGTCCGCCTCGACGCTCCAACGCTCGTCGATGTCGTAGCCGATGGCGGCCCCGCTGGCGAAGCCGCCGGAATAGCGTCCATCGGCGCCACCGCCGGCCGGGTCGAAGGCTCCGTCGAGCGTCTGCCCGTAGCCGACGTTGGCGCGCGCGTAGAACCCGGAGGATCCGCGTTGCGCGTCGGTCGAGGAGCACGAGGCCAAGGCGAGCAACGGCAGCGACAAGTGGATGGGGTGCTTGGGCATGTGGAGATGTTCGCGAGTCGGTTCGCTTCGGATTGTCAAAAGTTCGTCGACGCGGCATGCAATCGCCGCGCAGGCGAGGTCCGGGCGCTTGCCACCACTCTGGATGAGGGCGGCGGCAGGCCGCGCCTCAGAACTGCCAAACGAGCGCCAAGGCGATCTCGGCTTCATGGTCGTCGCGGGCGATCGGACTGTCGGCGATCCGCGAGTCGTAGAACTCCACGCCTGCTTGCCCGATCAACTGCAGGTGCTCGGTGAAGCGGTGTCGGTGCACGACCTGCAGCCCCGTGGAGCGGTACCCGCCGTCGAGATCCGTCTGCTCGAGTCCTGAGCCGAGCGCATCCTCGGCACTCACGCCAAAGTCCTTGTTCACGAAGGCGCTGTCGCCAAAGGTGGAGAACGCGTAGACCTCGGTCCCCATGCCGTCGAGTCGATCCCCGAAGCGGTGCCCGAACGCCAGGACTCCGAGCGCGCCGAAGTCGCTCTCGCCCGCCAGCACCCGTGCGCCGATCCAGTTGCGCCACTCGTCGTCCAGCGCGCCGCGCACCTCCGCGAAGCCCGCCAAGTGCGAGTCGCGCT
>JBEBCR010000190.1:0-8096 GCA_041157565.1 Planctomycetota bacterium
GAGGGTTCGTGGCGCGCCGACCTCGACCCGCCGCGCCTCGCCGTCCAAGGCGACGCCGCGCGCGCCACGAGGATGGGGATCGGGTGGTTCTGTGTCCCACGCGCCGATCCTTCGCCCCACCCCGACCGCGCCCTTCCGTGGCGCCACGCCGGCTCGCCTCGGCGCGCCCCGCGCCGCCGACCGCTCGTGCCCGGCAACTCGTCCCTGGCGACTTTTCCCCATCCAGGCAGCGCCGGCGGGTCGCGCGACGAGATCGGGCCGCGCCGTCCGTTTTCCTCGTCCACGCGCGGGCGCTCCGGGCGCTTCCGTGCTTGGCGGCCGCGAACTGGCGGCCGGCGCGACGACTTCGATCAAAGAACTCCACCACGCAACCAACCCGCAAGCTTGCTCGACGACGACTTCAAGCGCGCCCTAGAGGCGATCAAGAACCGCGCTCCCATCGAGGACGTGGTGCGGGAACGCGTGCCCACGCTGCGCAAGGCGGGGGCGTTGTGGCAGGCGTGCTGTCCCTTCCACGACGAGCGCACGCCGAGCTTCAAGGTCGACCCGCGGCGCGGGACCTGGCACTGCTACGGCTCCTGCGGCGCGGGCGGCGACCAGATCTCCTTCCTCGAGCGCATCGACAACCTGAGCTTCATCGAGGCGGTCGAGATCCTCGCGGCGCGCACCGGCGTCGAGCTGCCGCGCAAGAAGCGCGTCGATCCGGCGGTCAAGGAGGGCGAGCGCCGCCAGCGCGCGGCGCTCGAGGCGGCGGCGAGCTTCTACAAGAAGTGCCTGCACTCGCCCGAGGGCCGTCGCGCGGCGGAGTACCTCGCCGGACGCGGGCTCGGCGCCACGACCGGCGACGTCTTCGGCGTGGGCTGGGCCCCGAGCGCGGGCACGGCGCTGTGCGAGCACTTGCGCGCGCAGGGCCACGAGTTCGAGGCGTTGGAGGCGGCGGGGCTGGCGCGTCGCAACGATTCAGGCCGCGCCTACGACTTCTTCCGTGGCCGCCTGATGATCCCGATCCGCGACGTCGAGGGCGGCGTGCTGGGCTTCGGCGGCCGGCGGCTCGTCGACGACGACGAGGCGGGACCGAAGTACGTCAACACGCCCGAGACCGAGCTCTTCAAGAAGGGCCGGCTGATCTACGCCTGGGACCGCGCCTTGAAGGAAGTGCGCAAGTGCGGCCGCGTCGCGCTGGTCGAGGGCTACACGGACGTGATGGCCGCGCACCAGGTGGGCGTGCCCTTCGTGGCGGCGGTGCTGGGCACGTCGACCACCGAGGACCACGCGGCGCTGGTGCGGAAAAGCGGCGCGCGCGTCGTGCAGCTCGTGTTCGACGGCGACAACGCGGGGCGCAAGGCGGCGTTCAAGGCCCTCCACGGCTTGCTGCCGCTCGAACTCGAGCTGCAGGTGGCGGTCCTGACGGGCGGCGACGACCCGTGCGACATCTGCGTGCGCGAGGGCTCCGCAGGGTTCCTGGCGCGCCTCGACACCGCGGTCCACTGGTTCACCTTCCTGCTCGACGGCGTGCGCGAGCGCCGCGGCATGGAGCTGTCGCAGGAGGTCGACCGCGTGCTCTCGCTCCTGACGCGCATCAAGAAGCCGGTGCTGCGCCAATCGCTGATCGCCGACCTCGCCGCGGCGATCGACATGCCGGTCGCGGCCTTGCGCGAGCAATACCAGGCGCTGCCGGAGGTCGTGCGCGAGCGGCACCTCGAGCGCCTGCCTCGTCCAGCGGCCTCCGTGGCGCCGGGCATGGCCCGCACCGTGCAAGGCGGCCGGGTCGAGGCGCGTCCGGCCGGAGAGCCCGGCGCCCTGCTGGCTGGCCAAGCCGGCGCGGCCGCGGCGCAGGAGGGCGGCGGGATGGCGGCCGCGGCCCGGTCGCGCCCGGGCGCGGAGAGCGCGTCCTCCGGCTCCGGCCATCTGGGAGGCGCACCGCGCGCCGCCACGGCCTTGCGTCCCTTGCAGGCCAAGCCCAAGCAGGAGGCGGTCTACGCGGACATCCTCGCGGGCTTGCTACATAGGCCGGAGCATCTGCCCCAAGTCGTTCACCAAGCTGGTGTTGCGCCGGACGCCGACCTCGGTCACCTGCTCGCCGTGCTCTCCTCCATGTACCAGGAGGGCACGCTGGTGGCGGATCCCTCGACGGCCGAGGGGGTCGACCTGTCGCGGGTGCTGGCGGCCTTGGCCGACCACCCCGTGCGCCACCGGGTGCTGGCGCTGTGGGAGCGCGGCGCCGCGGCGGAAGACCCGCACGCGCTGTTGAATGGGGCGTTGAAGGCGTACTACAAGCTCGGGCTCGACGCCGAGCAAAGTCGCATTCTGCAGCGCATCAAGGAACTGGACGGGGTGCCCGAGGCGTCCGAACACACCGGACCCTTGGCGGCCCGCCTACGCGAGATTCAGGCCCTGATTCGGGAGGTCAGGTAGGCACGACCCCCTCCCATGGGCCATACTGCATGGTGCGGTTGGTCCGGACGGGGTGCGGCCGACCGGGCCTTGCGAAGCGGGGCGAGAGACGAGGAGAGACCCTCCCCACGGGGAGGGGGGCAGGCGAAGAGAGACATGGCTGAAAAACCCGACGACATCGTCAAGCAGTTGCTGGAGGAAGGGAAGCGCAAGGGCTCCCTGACCTACACGCAGATCAACAATCTGCTGGAGGACCAGTTCCTGCCCCCGGACCGCATGGACGCGGTCATCACGGCCCTCGAGGACGCCGGCGTCGATCTGATCGACGACCCGGAGACCGGACCGGGCCAGATCGCGGACATCGAGGAGGACTCCTCGCGCGTCCGCATGGAGAGCGACGACTCGGAGGACTCCGACGAGCCCGCCGAGCCGCTGTTCCCCAAGGGCAGCATCCCCGAGAAGATCGACGACCCGGTGCGCATGTACCTGACGCAGATGGGCGAGATCCCGCTGCTGACGCGCGACCAGGAGATCTTCCTCGCCAAGACCATCGAGATCACCCGCAAGCGCTTCCGCAAGAAGGCTGTGGGCTCGGGCCTGACGATGAACGAGGCCCTCAAGGTCCTCGACGCCGTGCAGCGCGGCGAGCTGGCCTTCGACCGCACGCTGAAGGTCAACCCCAACCCCAAGCCGGACGACGATCCCAAGATCGTCGAGACGCTGGGCAAGAACTTCCTCGCCAAGCGCCTGCCGGTGAACCTCGAGACGATCCGCCGCATGGTGGAGCGCATCCGCGAGGAGTACCGGCCGCTGCTCGACGAGGAGCTGCCGCGCGCGCGCCGCTCCGAGCAGCTCGAGAAGGTGCAGTCGATCCGCCGCAAGCTGGTGATCCTCGTCGAGGAGTGCCACCTGCAGGTGAAGAAGATCCGCCCCTGCATCGAGAAGATGGACAACCAGTACCGCGAGATGCGCACCATCGAGCGCAAGATCGCGGCGCTGAAGGGCCTGCCCAAGGCCAAGGACCAGGTGCGCGAGCTGCAGGATCGCCTGATGGAGCTGGAGCTCGAGGCCCTCGAGCCGACGCATCGCCTCAAGCGCCGCCTCGACCAGGTGCGCCTGCACTTCGCCGAGTACGAGGACGCCAAGCGCAAGCTCAGCTCGGGCAACCTGCGCCTCGTGGTGTCGATCGCCAAGAAGTACAGGAACCGCGGCCTGTCGTTCCTCGACCTCATCCAGGAGGGCAACACCGGCCTGATGAAGGCGGTCGAGAAGTACGAGTACCGTCGCGGCTACAAGTTCTCGACCTACGCGACCTGGTGGATCCGCCAGGCCATCACGCGCTCGATCGCCGACCAGGCGCGGACCATCCGCATCCCGGTCCACATGATCGAGACGATGAGCAAGCTGCGCAACGTCACCAAGAAGCTCGTCCAGCAGAAGGGGCGCGAGCCCAGCGTCGAGGAGGTGGCGGAAGCCACCGGCATCTCGGTGGACGAGGCGAAGCGGGTGATGAAGATCAGCAAGCACCCGATCTCGCTCGATCGTCCGATCGGCGAGAGCGACGACAGCTACTTCGGCGACTTCATCGAGGACGAGTCGGCCGAGAGCCCGCTGCAGGCGGCGGGCCACGAGATGCTCAAGGAGCGCATCGACGACGTGCTCAACACGCTCACGTTCCGCGAGCGCGAGATCGTCAAGCTGCGCTACGGCATCGGCGACGGCTACACCTACACCCTGGAGGAGGTCGGCCGCATCTTCCGCGTGACGCGCGAGCGCGTGCGGCAGATCGAGGCCAAGGCGGTGCGCAAGCTGCGCCACCCGGTGCGGGCGCGCCAGCTGGCGAGCTTCCTCGACGGAGCGCAGGTGCCTGACGATCCCAACGAGTGGTCGACGGACGACGCCGACATGGCGCTCGACCTCGGCGGCGACGTCTGAGTCCGCGCCGCGGGCGGTCCACGGGCCGATCCACGGAGTCCCCGGCGCGCGGGGCGGTCGCGAGGCCGCCCCGCGCGGCTTTCACCGGGCTTCCCGCGGCGCCCGGGCTCGGAGTCTGGCGGCGTTCCTCCAGCAGGCGCCGTCGCTCGGAGGTGGCGCCGCGCGGGGGCGCGCGGGTAGACTCCCTCCCCATGCATTCGGTGCTGCAGGCCCTCCAGTCGCTGCAAGAGGTCGATCGCGACCTGTTCAAGGTCCTCGTCGAGCTGAAGCGCCTGCCCGAGGAGGAGAAGCGCCGCAAGGCCGCCCTCGACAAGCTGGCCGCGCGCGCGGCCGAGCTGCGCAACGAGGCCAAGCAGCTGCGCGTCAAGTCCAAGGAGCTCGACGATCGCGCCACGATCGCGCGCCAGCGCCTGAAGAAGGTCGACGCCGAGGCCATGGCGTCGCGCGCCGACCAGGCGTTGCTGGCCGCCTACGACCACGAGCGCCGCACGCTCAAGCGCGACATCGGGGCCTCGGAGGAGGAGGGCCTCGGGTTGCTCGAGCAGGTGGACGCGCTCGAGAAGCAGGCCGTCGAGGCCGAGGCCAAGGCCGCGGCGGAGCAAGCGGTCTTCTCCGAGTTCCAAGCCAACATGGCCAGGGAGATGGCCGCGGCCAACGCGCGCCGCGCGGACCTCGAGGCGCGGCGCAAGGAGCGCATGGGCGGCGGGCTGCCGGCCGACACCTTGGCCCTGTACGCGCGCGTCCTGTCGACGCGCGAAGGCGAGGCCTTGGCCCAGCTCGACGGCCGCACCTGCGGCGCGTGCTTCATGGAAGTGCCGACCAACATGGTCGTGCGCGTCTCGCGCGGCACGGACCTCGTCCAGTGCCCGTCCTGCGACCGCATCCTGCACCTTTAGCGGATGCCCGGAGCGCGGCGCGGCGATTCGACCTGCTCGACCTGCCGCGCGAACCAGCTGCGCCTCAATCCGGCGTGGCGCGCAGCGAGCCTTGGCGCGTGCCGCGCCGTCCGAGCTCGCGCGCGAGAAGCGCGCGCACTTCGTTCTTCGCCACCGGCCAGATGGGGGCCAAGAGCTTCTCGGCGGGCGCGTCGCCGGTCAGGCGGTGCAGCACCTGCTCGGGCGCGAGGCGCTCGACGAAGTCCGCCAGCCAGTCGACGTAGGTCGGGGCGTCGAGAACCTCGAGCGCTCCTTCGCTCCATTGCTTGGCCATCACGGTGCGTCGCAGCACCATCAGGTGGTGCACCTTGACGCCCTCGACGCCGCTCTCGGCCAGTTCGCGCGCGGTGCGGCGCGCGCCCTCGCGGCCGTCGCCCGGCAGGCCGAGGATGGCGTGGCCCACGCACAGGATGCCGCGCGCGCGCGCGCGGCGCGCCGCGTCGTGGAACTCCGCCAAGGTGTGCAGGCGGTGGATGCGGCGCTGGACCTCGTCGTCGGCGCTCTCGAGGCCGAGCTCGAGCCACACATCGACGCCGCGTTCGTCCTTCAAGCGCGCCAGCTGGTCGAGCGCCCATTCCGGCAGGGTGTCGGGGCGCGTGGCGAGCGCCACGCAGGCCACCTGCGGCGCGCCCTCGGCCACCGCGTCGCCACCCGGCAACCACGGGTCGAGGCTGGCGAGCACCTCGCGCAGGCGCTCGGGCGAGACGTAGGTGTTCGAGTAGCTCTGGAAGTAGGCGACCACCGCGGGCGCGACGCCGTCCTCGGCGCGGCGGGCGAGTCGCTTCAAGCCGTCCTGCATCTGGCGTCGCAGGTCGAGTCCGTCCTTCAGCGCGCCGGTGCCCGAGCCCTCGACGTCGCAGTAGGTGCAGCCGCCGCGCCCCCGCGCGCCATCGCGGTTGGGGCAGGTCGAGCCCGCGTCGAGCGCCAGTCGATGCGTCGGGCGCCCGTAGCGCGAGAGCATCCACGGGGAGAGCGGGCGGAAGGGCAGCGGGTCCTCGCGTTCCAAGCGCACCCATCCTAGCCGTGGAGGCTATGCTCCTCCCTCGTCCGCATGCAGATCCAGCCCATCGTCGTCGGCACCGCTGGCCACATCGACCACGGCAAGTCCACGCTCGTGCGCACGCTGACCGGCATCGACCCCGACCGGCTCAAGGAGGAGCAGGAGCGGGGCATGACGATCGACCTGGGCTTCGCGCGCTTCGAGCTGCCCGACGGCCGCGTGGTGGGGGTGGTCGACGTGCCCGGCCACGAGCGCTTCGTCAAGAACATGGTGGCGGGCGCCTCGGGACTGGACCTCGTCGTCCTGGTGGTCGCCGCCGACGACGGCGTCATGCCGCAGACGCGCGAGCACCTGGCGATCATGACCATCCTCGGGCTCGAGCGCGGGCTGGTGGCGCTGACCAAGATCGACATGGTCGAGCCCGCGCTGGTCGAGCTCGCCAAGGAGGACGTGCGCGAGGCGGTGCGCGGCACCTTCCTCGAGTCGGCGCCGATCCTGCCGCTGTCCGCCCACACGGGCGAGGGCATGGAGGAGTTCAAGCGCGCCTTGTTCGAGGCCTGCGCCGCCACCAAGGGCCGGCCGGCGACCGGCGTCTTCCGCATGCCGATCCAGCGCGTGTTCAGCGCGCACGGCTTCGGCACGGTGGCGACCGGCATCCCCCTTTCGGGCGCGCTCAAGCTCGGCGACCCGCTCGAGATCCTGCCTGTCGGGCTGCTCGGCAAGGCGCGCGGCTTCCAGGCCTATGGCGCGAAGGTCGACTCGATCCGCGCCGGCCACTCGTCCGCCATCAACCTCGCCGACGTGGACCACGCCCGCATCGCGCGCGGCATGGTGGCGGCGACGCCGGGATTCTTCCGCGGCATGACGATGCTCGGGGTGCGCCTGAAGGCGCTTTCCGGGCTCGAGCGGCCGATCGAGGACCGCGTCGAGGTGCGCGTGCACGCCGGCACGGCCGAGGTGCTCGGGGAAGTGGTGCTGCTCGATTGCGACCGCCTCGAGCCGGGGGCCGAAGGCTTGGCGCAGCTGCGCCTCGCCGAGCCGCTGGTGGTGGCGCCGGGCGACCGCATGGTCGTGCGCCTCGCCTCGCCGGCGTGGACGCTCGCCGGAGCGGTGGTGCTCGAGGAGAGCAAGCACCGCCTCAAGCGCCACAAGAAGTTCGTGCTCGAGGAGCTCGCGCGCGCCGAGGCTTCGCTCGGATCGCCGCGCGAGCACCTCGAGGTCGTGCTGGCGCGCGCCCAGGGCGGCGCCAGCGTCGCCGAGGACCTCGCCATCGAGGTCAAACGTCCGCGCGAGGAGGTGGAGCGCCTGCTCAACGACCTCAAGGCGCAGGGCAAGGTCGCGCGCCTCGGCGCCGTCGGGCGCTGGATCCACGCCGAGCGCCTGGCGCAGAGCCTCTCGCGCGTGCGTGGGGCGCTCGAGGCGCACTTCGCCGCCAACGCGCACCGCTCGCTGGTCGACGTGCGCGAACTGCGCCGGGCCACCGGGCTCGACGCGGACTTCCTCGATCCGCTGCTCCTCGAGCTGGCGCGCGCGGGGGAGATCGTGGTCGAAGCCGGGGGCTTCGTGCGCAAGAAGGGCGCCGCCGAGCTGGATCCCGCCGCGGCGGCGCTGAAGGAGCGCGTGCTCCACGCCCTCGGCGCGGCGCGCTTCCAGACCCCGTTCGTCGCCGACCTCGTCGCGCAGCTCGCCGCGCCGGAGAAGGACATCCTGCGCGTGCTGCAGCACGCCTGCGACGCCAAGGAGGCGGTCGCCATCCTGAAGGGCGAGTACTACCTGCCTGCCGCGCTGCTTTCCGAATCGCGCGAGGCCATCGTGGCGAACTGCGGCAAGCA
>JBEBCR010000191.1:0-7185 GCA_041157565.1 Planctomycetota bacterium
CGCTCCCTCCTACGCGTCCTGCTCGCCTGCCTGTGCTTCGCGCTCGTCCCCGGCCTCGCCTCGGCCCAAGGTTGGATCACCGAGAAGCGTCCCGACCTCGGCCTCGAGTTCCAGGTGCCCAAGTCGTGGGAGGGCCTGCCCACGCAGCCCGACGAGCAGTGGGTCGTCCTCATCTACCAGGAGAAGGTCGATCCGAAGAAGCCCAAGCGCGCGCAGCGCCCCACGCTGTCGATCGTGTGGATCGAGCACGAGCCGCCCAAGCTCGCCGAGGGCGAGCAGGCCGACCAGCAGCCGGGCGAGCGGCGCGAGAAGGCGCGCGCCAGCGAGCCGATCACCAGCCTCGAGGGCTGGACGCGCCAGCAGATGGCGGGCTGGACCGTCGGCAAGGCGCAAGGCGAGCCGAAGAAGGCCAAGGAATGGACCGGGCAGGAATACGCGCTGCTCGCCGGCAAGGGCGCCATCGCCGGGCTCGACGGTTGGGCGTGGGAGTGGCGCAACGCCACGCGCACCATCGCGTTCGTCGCGACTTGCCCCAAGGAGGATTGGGAGGCCAACGCGGCGTTGTGGCGCAAGATGGCCTCCGACGCGGTGGTGGGCGAGCCCGAGGACAAGGACGCGGGCAAGCTGGAGCGGATGTACTCGGGCAAGAAGCTGCTCGACGTCCCTTACCGCATCGAGGTGCGCAAGCAGCTGATCCGAGGCTGGCGCGCCGAGGACGCCGAGCACTACATCCTCGTAACGGACTCGCAGGACAAGCCGCTGATCAAGCGCGTGCTCGGCGACCTGCCCGTGATCCGCAAGGAGTACGAGAAGCTCTTCCCGCCCACCCAGCCGATCGCGCGCGCCTCCACCGTGCGCGTGTGCAAGGACCGCGCCGAGTACATGCAGTATGGCGGCGCCGAGCGCACCGCCGGGTATTGGAACGCCGGCTCCGAGGAGCTGGTGCTGTACGACAACGCGGCCGACGCCAAGGCGCTCAAGCGCGCCGACGACCTCGACACCTTCGTCGTGCTCTACCACGAGGCCTTCCACCAGTACATCCACTACGCGGCGGGCGAGCTGCCGCCGCACACCTGGTTCAACGAGGGCTACGGCGACTACTTCAGCGGCGCGGTCATCGTCGGCGGGAAGCTGAAGGAGATCGGCGTCAACAGCTGGCGCTGCGACACGATCCGCGAGGCGGTCTCCTTGGAGAAGCACATCCCCTGGCGGGAGATCGTCAAGTACGAGCAGCGCGAGTACTACGACCCGACGAAGGTCTACATCTGCTACGCGCAGGGCTGGTCGATGGTGTACTTCCTCAACAAGAGCAAGGACGTGGCCAGGAACCCGGCGTGGAAGAAGATCCTGCCGACCTACTTCGACACCCTGAAGGCGGCCTTCAAGGAGGAGCTCGAGCCCGTCCCCGAGGAGGCGCGCAAGCCCGGCCTGCGCGGCTTCGAGGAGGCCGGCTTCCGGGCGCGCACGCGCGCCAACGAGGCGGCCTTCGCGGGCGTGGACATGGACCAGATCGAGGCGGCCTGGAAGATCTTCGTCCTCGACCTCGTCTGCCCCGAGCGCGAGAAGAAGTGAGCCCTTGCCCCCGCGCGGGGGGGGATCCAGAATCGGCGGCGTGGGAACCCGCGGAAGCCGAGCGAGCTGCGAGCGCTGAACGATGCGCTTCGACTCGGTCGTCTTCCTCGCCTTCTTCGTCGTCGCCTGGTCGGTCTGGCGGCTGCTGCCGCTGAGAGCGGCCAAGTTCGGCACGCTGGCGCTGAGCCTCGCCTTCTACGGCTGGTGGCGCTGGGAGTACCTGCTGCTCATCCTGTTCTCGTCGGCCATCGACTACTGGGCCGCGGCGCGCATCGACGCCACCGAGGACAAGGCGGCGCGCCTGCGCTGGCTCCTCTTGTCGCTGGTCACGAACCTCGGGCTGCTGGCGTTCTTCAAGTACACGCCGCTCGTCGTGCGCACGGTGCTGATGCTCGACGCGCCGCCCGCGCCGGTCCCCGGCTGGGTCGACGAATGGGTGGTGCCCGTCGGCATCAGCTTCTACACCTTCCAGACCCTGAGCTACACGATCGACGTGCACCGCGGCGACTTGAAGCCCTGCCGCACGTTCCTCGACTTCTTCCTGTTCGTGTCGTTCTTCCCGCAGCTCGTGGCGGGGCCGATCCTGCGCGCCAGCGAGCTCCTGCCGCAGCTCGAGCAGCGCGCCGCGTTGTCGTGGCCGCGCGTGCAGATCGGCTTGTACCGGGTGGTCTCCGGCCTCTTCTGGAAGATCGTGGTGGCCGACGGCCTCGCCATGTCGGTCGAGCGCATCTACAGCCCCGCCCGCGCCGCCAGCGCCTCGACGCTCGACGCGTGGCTGGCGACGGCCTGCTTCGGCGGGCAGATCTACGCCGACTTCGCCGGGTATTCGGGCATCGCCATCGGCCTCGCCCACCTGATGGGCCTGCGCTTCCCCGAGAACTTCCGCTATCCCTACATCGCCGCCAGCCTGTCGGAGTTCTGGAAGCGCTGGCACATCTCGCTGTCGCGCTGGCTGCGCGACTACCTGTACATCCCGCTGGGCGGCAACCGCCGCGGCAAGCTGCGCACGTACGCCAACCTGCTCGTCACCATGCTGCTGGGCGGGCTGTGGCACGGCGCGTCGTGGAGCTTCCTCGCCTGGGGCGCGATCCACGGCGCCGGGCTCGCCATCGAGAAGGCGCTCGGCCTCGAGGGGCGCAACAAGGTCGGCGAGTGGCCGCTGGCGGGGGCGCTGGACTTCGTCGCGCGCCTCGCGCGCATCGCGCTGGTGTGGGCCATCGTCCACACGGCGTGGGTGTACTTCCGCGCCGCCGACTTCGGCACGGCCAACGCGCTGGTCGCCCACATGTGGATCGATCCGCTGCGCGGCGCCTCCGGAGGCGCGAGCATCCTCTTCGACAGCCCGCAGCTCTTGTTCCTGCTCCCGGTCGTCCTCGCGCACGTCGCGCAGTGCGGACACGAATGGCTGGGCGTCAGGAAGACCGGTGCCATGCGCGTCGCGCTGGCCGGCGCCTACCTGGCCTGCCTGCTCCTCGTCGACCGCGGGGAGGGCTCGCCCTTCCTGTACTTCCAGTTCTGAGGACGCGCATGGAAAGGAGACGCTCGAGCACCAGCAGGTTCCGCGGCCCGCGCGTCGTCGCGCCCATCCTCGCCGCCGGCGCCATCGGCGCGGCGCTCTTGGCGACCTGGCTCGTGGCGTTGCCCGTCGAGCGCCCCTCGGGCCTCGTCAAGTTCGACCCGCAGCCGCGTCGCTGGCTGACCGAGCTGCCCTCCGCCGCGCGGCCCGGCAAGCCGGAATCCAACACCAAGGCCCTCGTGCAGTTCGACGGCGCCGACAGCGCCGATTCGCTGCTGGTGGTGGGGGACAGCCGCGCCTCGGCCGCCATCTCGCTGCGGCTGCTCGGGCGCGAGCTCGATCGGCCCACGTCGATGATCTGGTACGGCTTCGCGCAGTACGACCTGCTGCTCGAAGGCGTGGGCACCTTGGAGCCGCGCGACCTGCTCGTGTGCCTGACTCCCGCGGCGCTGCACGCCGACTACATGAAGCGCATGGAGTTCCTGCTGCAGCGCGAGCGCGACAAGACGTGGATGCGTCGGCTGGACGAGACGCTCGACGACGACCTGGACGCGCTGCGCAAGCGGCTCCTGCGGCCCTTCGATCCGACGCTCTTCAAGAGCTGGACCAGGCTCGAGGCCGTCGAGCCCGAGCGGCAAGTCGGCGTGTACGTCGACATGCTGGCCGAGGATCGCGAGGCGCGCATCGCCGCGCTGCGCCGGCTCGAGGACGGGTTGCGCGCGTTGCAGGCGGAAGGACGACGCGTCGCCTGCGTGCGCCTGCCGGTGCTCGCCAAGCTCGAACAGGTCGAGGACCAGAACTTCGAACCGCGCCTGTGGAGAGAGATGTGCGAGCGCCTCGGCGCGCCCTACCTCGACTCCTTCGGCCGGCAGGACGCGTTCGCCACCTCCGACGGCTCGCACCTCGTGGGCGCCGACGCCGAGCGCTACACCTTGGAGCTGGCGGCGTGGCTGGCCGCCCAGGGCTTCGGCGCGCCCCGATAGGCCTGCTTCCGGTTTTTCGCGTTTTGCTCCCCCGCGCCATGCGCTGGGCGCGGAAGCGGGGTTTGACAGACCCTGCTCCCGCCTTCCCGGCGAGAAGCGTCGCAGTCGCGCGCTTCGCCACCGGGGAACTCCGCAAGTCGCGCGCGCCCGCTCCAAGGCGCGAAAGGCGTGCTGGTGGGCCGAGGCCATCGGCGGCGCGAGGAAGTCGGATTCAGAGGACAGCCTGACATGGTGCAACTCCAACCCGCCAGCTCCGCCGCCGTCGAGGGCGTGCTGCTCTCCGGCCTGGACGCGCGCGCCTGCGTCGAAGGACTGGTCGTGGAGGCCTGCCGCCACCGCGCGGTGCGCCATCCCTACCTGAAGGCGCTGGCGACGGGCGACCTGCCGGACACGCGCTGGGCGCTGGCCGACTTCGCGCGGCACTACTACGGCTACTCCGCGCACTTCCCGCGCTACCTGACCGCGACCATCTCGCGCCTCGAGTCGCCCGCGCACCGGCGGGCGCTGCTCGAGAACCTCGTCGAGGAGTCGGGGCAGTACCACGAGGAGGACCTGCGGTTGCTCGAGGCCCGCGGCGTGCGGCGCGAGTGGATCGTCGGCGTGCCTCACCCCGAGCTCTTCCGCCGCTTCCGCGAAGCCCTCGGCCTGCAGGGCGACTTCGGCCTGGACGGCATCGAGGTGTCCTGCTGGCGCGAGCTGTTCTACGAGACGATGGCGCATGGCAGCAGCGCGCAGGCGGTGGGTGCGCTCGGGCTGGGCACCGAGACGATCGTGCGCCTCGTGTACTCGCACTTCCTGCCGGCGATCGAGCGGGCGCAGCTCCCGCCCGAGTCGACGGTGTTCTTCCCGCTGCACTGCGACGTCGACGACGCGCACCAGGAGACCTTGAAGAGGATCGCAGTCGAGCTCGCCGCCACCGATGCCGGGCGCCGCGACCTCGAGCGCGGCATGCGCAAGGCCTTGTTCCTGCGCGCGAGCTTCTGGGACTACCTCCACGAACGGGCCCTGGGCATCGGCGAGGAGGCGCGCGCGTGAGCGAGGCCACATCGACCATCTACGACCGCGCCGCGGGCGACTGGGCGCGCAACGAGCCGGTGCTCCTGTCGGACTACACGGCGCGGCCCTTCGTGTTCCGCGCCTGCGAGCCGTTGCAGGGCAAGTCCGTGCTCGACCTCGGCTGCGGCGAGGGCTACGTCGCGCGCACCTTGGCGGCCAAGGGCACGAGCCGGATCCTCGCCTGCGACATCTCGGCCGGCATGGTCGAGAAGGCGCGCGAGGCCGAGGCGCGCGCGCCGCTGGGCATCGAGTACAGGGTCGGCGACGCCAGCGCGGACCTCGGCCTGCCCGAGGCCTCGTTCGACCTCGCCATCGCCGTGTTCCTGTTCAACTACCTGGACACGACGCAGATGCTGCGCGTCATGCGCACGGCGCACCGCGCGCTCAAGCCGGGCGGCCGCTTCGTCTACACGGTGCCTCACCCCTCCTTGCCCTTCCTGCGGCCGATGGAGGCGCCGTTCTACTTCGATCGCGGCGCCCACGGCTACTTCAGCGGGCGCAACCAGCTGTTCGAGGGCCGCATCTGGCGCCGCGACGGCGTCGACGTGCCCGTGCGCTGCGTGCACAAGACCTTCGCGGACTACTTCGACTGCCTCGCGCAAGCGGGCTTCGCCAGGCTGCCCAAGGTGGTCGAGCTGCGCGCCACCGAGGAGCACCTCGCCCTCGACCCGGCCTTCTTCGGGCCGCTGGCCGACCAGCCGCTGCACGTCCTGTTCGAGCTGGAGCGCTGAGGATGGACGGGGCGCTCGATGTCCGCATCGCGCCGGAGTCCGCGGCGCGGCGAGGTTGGACCGCGGCTCGCCTGCGCGAAGACGGTGGCTGGATCGTCCCGGCCGGCGTCGAGGAGCGCGCCGACGCCGAGCGCCTGGCGACGTGGGCGCGCGCGCAGGCCGACCCCGTCGCGGCCTTCGCGCCGGGCATCGTCGAGACGCCGGCGCTCGAGCGGCTGGCGGACAGGGTGGGCGAGGCGCTGCGCGGCACCGGCGTGGCGCGCGTGGTCGCGCTCGACCCCGGCCTCGACGACCTGGCGCTGCGCATGGCCTACCTCGCCACGGGACTGGCGGGAGGGCCGAGCCTCGACAACTACGGCCGCTTGTTCGACGTCGTCGACCGCGGGGAGGACCATCGGCGCAACGCCGTGCCCGTGTCGATGACGCGCGAGTCCACCTCGTTCCACACCGACAGCAGCGCGCGCGACACCTGCCCGGATCGCGTGGGCCTGTTGTGCCTCGCGCCCGCCGCCGAGGGCGGCGAATCGCTGGTCAGCAGCGCCGTCGCCGTGCACGAGGAGCTGCGCCGGCGCGCGCCCGAGCTGCTGCGCGCCTTGTACCGGCCCTACATGCGCGACGTGGTCACGCCCGGCACCGAGCGCAACCTCGAGGCCGTGCGCGCCAACCGCTTCCCGATCTACGTCCACGACGAGCGCCGCGGCGAGCTGGTGTTCCGCTACATGCGGTACTGGATCGAGCGCGCGCACGAGATGGCCGGCGAGCCGCTGGCCGCGGAGGAGCGCGCCGCGTTCGACCTGCTCGACGCGCTGCTGGCGGACGAGCGCCACGCGTTGTCCTTCACGCTCGCGCGCGGCGAGATGCTGTGGGTCGACAATCGCCTGGTGGCCCACAACCGCACGGGCTTCCGCGACGACCCCGCCGCTCCGCGCCGCCTGGTGCGGATGTGGACGCAAGACGGTCGGCGCACCTGCGCCTGAGGGGCCCGCGCGTGGCGCCGGACCGAGGGCGCGCCTAGACTCGCTCCTCCATGGACGAGTCCCTCCGCCCCGCCTCGATCGCCCCGCGCGCGCTGGGCGCGGTCGCGCTCGCCTGCCTCGCGACCTTCGCCGATGCGCGCCCGCACGCCTCGCCCGGCGCCCGCTTCGCCGAAGCGCGCGCCGCCGCGCTCGCGCCTCCTCCGGCCAACGCCGCCGCGAAGAAGCGCGCCAAGGCGCACGTGGAGGCGGCGCGGGCGCGCACGCTGGCGGAGCTTTCCTCCAAGGGGATCGAGCTGCCGCGCGACTTCCTGCAATGGGTGGATGGCGATCCGCTCGTGCGCGCCAGCGTC
>JBEBCR010000192.1:0-10734 GCA_041157565.1 Planctomycetota bacterium
GGGGCTCGCGGGCTTCGTCAAGAGCCTCGTCGCGCGGCGCCACGTGGAGATGGTCGCCCTCGAGGGGATCGACCTGGTCGTGCGCCGCGGCGAATTCGTCGGACTGATCGGCGCCAACGGCGCGGGCAAGACCACGCTGGTCAAGCTCCTGGCCGGCATCGTGCCCGCGACCTCCGGCGAGGCCCGCCTCCTGTCCCGCGACAGCTTCCACCTGCGCGACGAGGAGAAGGCGCGCCTGTCGCTCGTCATGGGCCAGCGCTCGCAGCTGTGGTGGGACATCCCCGCCATCGACAGCTTCCACCTGCTGCGCGAGATCTACCGCGTGCCGCGCGCCGACTTCGAGCGGCGCCTGGCGGCCTTCGCCGCGCGCCTCGACGTGGCCGACAAGCTCGAGACCCAGCTGCGGCACCTGTCCTTGGGCCAGCGCATGAAGATGGAGATCATCGGGGCGTTCCTGCACGACCCGGAGGTGGTCTTCCTCGACGAGCCCACCATCGGCCTCGACCTGGTCTCGCGCGAGACGATCAGGCGCTTCCTCGTCGAGCACAACAGGGAGCGCGGCGCGACCATCGTGCTCACGAGCCACGACATCGAGGACATCGAGGCCACCTGCAAGCGCCTCGTGATCCTCGAGAAGGGCCGCGTGCTGCACGACGGCGACATCGTGGCGCTGGCCCACGAGCTCACCAGCGAGCGCCGCATCGAGGTGCACCTCGAGCCGTCGGGCCCGGAGCCGGACCTCGCGCGGCTGCCGCTCTTCGAGCACGAGGCCCGGCTCGTCGGCCGCGGCCAGCATTCGCTGTCGTTCACCTTGCCGGCGGCGCGCAGCCAGGCCTTCGTGCGCATGCTGTTCGAGCGCCTCGCCGTGCGCGACCTCGCGGTCGAGCGTCGTCCGCTCGAGGACCTCGTCAAGCAGATCTTCGCGGGGGAGCGCCGGCCGTGAACGCCGCCGCGGCGGAGTTCGCGCGCGGCCCCGCGCGCCTGTCGCGCCTCGTCCTGCGCGCCGCGCTCTGGGAACTGCGCAAGGTGGCCGCCTTCCGCGCCGGGTTCTGGCTCAAGGAGGTGTTCCGCAACCTGGCGCGGCCGCTGGTCATGGTGTGCGTGCTGCTGTCGGCCTCGGGGCTGCCGCAGGGCGTGGCCGGGGACGGCGTCTCGCTGCAGCACGCGGTCGCCTACATGGTCGTGGTGGCGCTGGTGGAGAAGCTCGTCTTCCACGACCGCTGCCTCGACCTGTCGGACCAGATCTTCCAGGGCTACGTGACCAAGTACTTCACGATGCCCTTCCCGTACTTCGTGCTGCCGGCGGGGCGCTTCGTGCAGCACATCGTGCTGCAGGCGGCCATCGTCGCGCCCGCGTGGACCGCCCTGTCCCTGCTCGCGCCGCGCTGGTGCCCG
Source organism: Planctomycetota bacterium (assembly GCA_041157565.1). Lineage (GTDB taxonomy): Bacteria > Planctomycetota > UBA1135 > UBA1135 > SXXH01. Next base: position 1,396 of record JBEBCR010000192.1, read on the forward strand.
CCGCCTGCCGACTGGTCGAGCGCCGCCATGGCGCTGTGCCTCGTGCTCCTGGGCAGCGCTTGCTTCCTGCTGTTCTACTTCGCGCTGCACGCGCTGGCGTTCTGGCTGGACGTGGTGTGGACCACGCTCATCATGGCGCGCATGATCGCCTTGTTCTGCGGCGGCATGGTGCTGCCGCCGATGTTCCTGCCGGAGCGCGTGCAGGAGGCCTTCGCGTGGACCTTCCCGTGGTGGACCGTGGCCGTGCCGGTCCAGCTGGCCGCGGGCGCGCCCGCGGCGCGCGCCGACTTCGCCCGCGGCGTCGCCACCCTCGCGGCCTGGCTGGTGGCGCTCTCCCTGCTCGCCGCCCTCGTCTGGGCGCGCGGCCGACGGCGCTACGCCGGGAGCGGGATGTGAGCGCGCGCTTCGAGTCGGCGTGGGGGAAGTTGGCGCGCCACGCGCGCATCGCGCGGTCCTACGCCTCGATCGGCATCGTGCGACGGGCCCAGTTCCGCACCGAGTTCTTCAGCCAGGTGGTCATGGACGTCGTCTTCTACGGCGTGCACGTGCTGCTCTTCGAGTTCCTCTACCGCCACGTCGACTCGGTGGCGGGCTGGAGCCTCGGCGACGTGCGCGTCTTCCTCGGTTGGTTGTTCCTCTCCGACGCCTTCATGATGGTGTGGATGTCCCACGCCTGGATGCTGCCGGAGGACTTGAAGAACGGCAACCTCGACTCGGTGCGCGCGCGCCCCGTGCAGCCGGCCTTCCTGTACATGTTCCAGAAGTTCAGCCTCGAGGCCTGCGTCAACATGCTGATCGCGCTCGGCTGGCTCTTGTGGGCCATCGACGCGCACCCGCGTGGCTGGAGCGCCGTCGACCTGCCGCTGTTCGCGTGGTGCGTGCTCATGTGCTGGATGGGCCGCGCGGGGATCATGGCGCTCTTCGCCACGGTCGAGTTCGTGCTCGTCAACGGCGAGTTGTCGCGCGTCCTCAACTTGCTGGCGGTCGACGTCAACGACCATCCGCTCGACGTGTACGGCAGGCGCGGGCGCGCCTTCCTGCTGTACTTCCTGCCGCTCGGGGCGATGAACTACGCCGCCGCGTCCATCTGGCTCGGCAAGTGCGGAACCGTCGAGGCGCTGGCGCTGTCCCTCTTCGTGCCGGCCTTGTGCGTGGGCGCCTTCGCGCTCTTCGCGCGCATGTTCCGGCGCTACGAGTCGGCGATGTCCTGAGCCGCCAGGCGCGCCCGCAAGGCCGACTGCGCCACGGAGACTCGCGCGCGCAGCGCGCGCACGAAGGGCAGTTCCACGCCGCGCGGATCGCCGCCGGCGAAGGCGATGCGCACGCGCGTGCGCGCCAGCGCGCCCTCGAGGTCCTCGCTCCAGGGCAGGAGCGCCGAGGAGAGCAGTTCGACGAGGAAGTCGGGTTGGCGCCGCAGCAGCTCCCACGTCTCGCGCGGCCCGAATTCGGACCCGATGGCGAGTCGCAGGCCGGGTTGCTCGAGTTCCAGCTCGGCCGCCTCGAGCCAGCGGCGCGCCGCGCCTTGGTCCCGGTCGTCGCACAGCCGGCGCAGGCCTTCCATGCCGTGGCGGGCGTGGACGCGCGACACGACGAGGTAGGCGAGGCCGTAGAGCGCCTTGCGCTCGTCCCCGTCGCCACCCGCGCCGGACAAGCCCGCGTCGACGTCGAACACGCTGGACGGTTCGACCACCACGCGCTGGTCGGCCTCGAGGCGCAGGCGAGTGGCGTAGGTGGCGCGCGCCAGCCCGCCCTCGTCGGGCAGGTCGATCATGACCTCGACCAGCAGCCCCCCGGTGGCGAAGGCTGCCGCCGACAGGCGTCCTGCGCGCAGGCTCGCCGCCGAGTCGGGCACGACCAGCGCGCTGATCGTGTCGGCGAGGCCTTCTTCCAGCGAACCGGGCAGGCCGCTCCAGGAGTCCGGCAGGCAGGCGTGCGCCAACTCGTGCGCCAGCGTGCGATCGAGCCTCTCGGCGTCGCGTCGCAGGTGGATGCGGTGGTGCGCGCTGGCGTAGAAGCCCTCCGCGTCGGCGTGCGAGCGCAGGCCCAGCCCAGGCTGCGCCGGTTCGTCCTGCAGCCAGATGTTCAGGGGCCGCGCGGCATCGAGCTTGCGCGCCTCCGGTCCGAGGAGATCGGCGATCACCTCGGCTTGCCGCTGCGCCAAGTCCAGCACCGCGGTCGCCTCGACCGCGTCCGGCGCGCGCACGACGCATGCGGCGGCGCGACGCTCGACCTCCGGCGCCGTGGCGACGCAGGCGGCGAGCGCGGCCAGCGCGAACGCGGCGGGGATGCGGAGCAGGGTGTGCACGCGAGGAAGTCCTCGATGAAAACTACCCCTGCCTCCGCTCCGGGGCGGGAATCCGAAGCAACCGGCCCCAAGGTGCGCGAAGCCGCCGGAAGTTCCTTCCAGACGGCCTGCGCCACGCCCATTCAGCGCGGGGCCGACTCCGCCGGTCCCGCGGGCGCGAGCACCACGCCCCGCGGGTGCAGGCGCGCCTCGAACAGCTCGACGCGGCCTTGGGCGTCGCGCACGAGGACGCCGCCGAGGACCGGCAGGAGCTTCGCGTCCGGTTCATCCGGCGCTTCGTGCTCGTCGACGCGGAAGAGGCGTGCGCGCGCCGCGTCCACCCTGTGCGCGCCAGTCGTGGCCCGCGGCCCCGTCGGCGGCTGGAGCCACCCGCCCGCCGCGGCGGCGATCCGCAAGCGCCAGTCCGACGCGCCGTCCCACGCTCCGACGACCAGTTGGAACACGGTGCCCGCCGGCACGTCGAGCTCCACGCGCAACTCGCCGCAGCCGCAGCCGAAGCTCGCCACCGTCTCGTCGAGCACCGGGTCGTGGACGTGCAGGTCGACCAGCGCCGGATCGAAGGTCGCCAACTCGACGACCAGCTTGAGGTCGCTCCACGCCCGCAGCGTGAAGCCGTCATAGGGATCCCACGCGGCCGGACCGATCGCGCCGCGCAGCTCGAGCGCGTCGCCCGGCTTGATCCAGCCGAGGTCGTTGGCTTCGGGCGACGAGTCGTTGCGCTCGACCTCGAAGACGACCGGCGGGGCCGGCTTGGGCGGCGCCTTGTCCGCGGCGACGCCGCAGCCTTGGACGAGGAGCGCGACGCATGCGGGGAGGACGAGGAGTCGCCTGCGTGGACGGGGGTCTGCTTGCGTGGGGGCCATGGCGCGTGAGGGGGCCGTGGAGGCGGGGCCGCGGAGGTCGCGGCGGACGCCCGGCGAGGAGCAAGGCGCGTGCCATGGCGCGCGGAGTCCACGCCACGCGGCCGCGACGCGCGGGAGCATGGCCGCGACTGGCGCCGCGTCCACGAGCGGCTACCATGCGTCCTCCTCCGTGGACACTTCGCCGCGCTCCGTGCTGTTCGTGCGCCTGTCGGCGCTGGGCGACGTGGCGCGCTCCTTGCCCGTGCTGGACGCCGCGCGCCGCAGTTGGCCGGGGGCGAGGCTGGGCTGGGTTGTCGAGGAACGCTGCGCCGGATTGCTGCGCGGCCATCCGCAGCTCGACCATCTGGTGGTGCTGCCGCGCCAGGAGCTGGCGCGCGCGTGGCGGAGCTTCGACCTGGCGCGCCTCGCGCGGCTCGTGCGCGACAGCGCGCGCGAGCTGGTGGACGAACCCCACGAGCTCGCCATCGACTTGCAGGGCAACTGGCGCTCGGGCCTGGTCGCCGCCGCCTCGCGCGCCCCCGAGCGCGTCGCGTACGCGCCGCCGTTCGGCCGGGAGGGCGGCCATCGCATGGCGACGCGCCTCGTGGAGCCGCCCGCGGGCGTCGTGCACGAGGGCGAGCGAGCCCTCGCGCTCGTCGCCGCCTGCGGCGCGGGCGTCGCGGGGGCGCGCGCGCACGTGCCGCTCGATCCCGCGCGTCTCGCCGCCGTCGATGCGGCGCTTCTCGCCAGCGACGCGCTGGAACCCATCGTCCTGCACCCCGGCGTGTCGGGCTTCGGCGCGCTGAAGGCCTGGCCGGCGGGGCGATGGAGCGCGTTGGCCGCGCGACTGAGCGAGCACGCGCCGGTGCTCGTCTCCTTCGGCCCGCAAGAGGAGCGACTGGCGCAAGGCGTCGTCGCCGCAGCCGGCGCGGCGCGCGTGCGCCTCGCGCCGGCGTGCCTCGACGTCGAGTCGCTGGCGGCGCTCTTGTCGCGCGCGCGCGCCGTGGTCGCCGCGGACACGGGGCCGCTGCACCTCGCCGCCGCCCTCGACCGCCCGGTGCTGGGCCTCTACGGCGCGAAGGACCCGCGTCGCTTCGGTCCGGCCTCCGCCTCGGGGCGCGCGCTGGCCCTGTCCGCCGAGGCGTGGTGCGCGCCGTGCGAGCGGCGCCGCTGCCCGGCCACCACCTGCATGCAGGCCTTGGACGAGGAGCGCGTCGAGGCGGCGCTGCTCGGGCTCCTCGCACCCGCCGCGCCCGTCAGCCGCTAGACTGTGCGGCCCTCGACAGCGCCATGAGCACGATCCGCACCGAGTCGAAAGAAGCCTCCAGCGAACCCGCGCCCGGCACCGGACGCGTGCACGTGGTGACCTTCGGCTGCCAGATGAACAAGTACGACTCCCAGCTGGTCGAAGGCCGCTTCAAGCGCAAGGGCTGGACGACCACCGACGAGCTCGAGCAGGCGGACGTCGTGCTGTTCAACACGTGCTCCGTGCGCGACCACGCCGAGGAGCGCACGATGAGCTGGGTGGGCGAGCTCAAGCGCCTGAAGAAGGAGCGTCCGCAGCTCGTCGTCGGCGTCATGGGCTGCATGGCCCAGCGCATGGGCGAGGAGATCTTCGCGCGCGCCGGGCACGTCGACCTGGTGGCGGGCACGCGCCAGTTCGCCCAGCTGCCGGTGCTGGTCGAGGAAGTGCGGCGCCGCCGCGCCGAAGGTGAGTCCAAGGTGCGCGTCGCCGCCTTGTCGATGGAGGACCGCCTGGCCCTCGATCGCGACGACGAGCCGTGGGACGGCGGGGCGCACGCGTACCTGACCGTGATGCGCGGCTGCGACCTCAACTGCACCTACTGCATCGTGCCGACCGTGCGCGGGCGCGTGCTGTCCTACCCCATCGAGCACGTGGTCAAGGAGGCGCGCCACTACGTCGAGCGCGGCGTCAAGGTGCTGACGCTGCTCGGCCAGACGGTCAACAGCTTCGGCGAGGACCTGCCCGCGCCCGCGGCCGGCGAGCGCCAGTGGAGCGGGCGCCAGGGGCGTCCGGGCCTCGGGGACCTGCTGCGCGAACTGCAGGAGATCGACGGCCTCGAGCGCATCCGCCTGATCACGCTGCACCCGAGCTACATCACGGACAACTTCGCGCGGGCCATCGCCGAGTGCGGCAAGGTCGAGCGCTTCCTGCCGCTGCCGGCCCAGTCCGGCTCGGACGAGATCCTGCGCGCCATGAAGCGCGGCTACACGACCGACCTGTACCGCCGGCGCGTCGAGATCCTGCGCGCGCGCGTGCCCGACATCGAGCTCGGCAGCGATTGGATCGTCGGCTTCCCGGGCGAGACCGCCGAGGACCACGCGCGCAGCGAGGCCTTCCTCAAGGAGCAGGGCTTCGCCGTCAACTACATCTTCAAGTACGACCCGCGCCCCGGCACCAAGGCCCACGACGGGCTCGTCGACGACGTGCCCGACGAGGCCAAGAAGGAGCGCAACCAGCGCCTGCTGGCGCTCGGCGAGGAGGTCGGGCTGCTGCGCCACGGCGCGCACGTGGGCCAGGTGCGCCGCGTGCTGGTCGAGGGACGCAGGGAGGACGGGCGGCTGGCGGGCCGCACCGAGCACGGCCTCATGGCCACCTTCGAGGGTCCCGAGTCGCTGGTCGGGCGCGAAGTGCCGGTCAAGATCGAGGGCGCGTCGGGCTACGGCCTGGGCGGCGCGCTCGCCCAGCCCTCCTGAAGGCGCGCGTGGTCGTCAAGCGCGCTTGACGGAGCCGCGCGGGGCTCAGGGCGCGCCGCGCTCGCAGGCGCCGAGGTCGACGACCGGGCCGCCGCCGCCGTGCAGCGCCACGCGGCGCTGCTGGTGGCGCGCGTCCCAAGGCCAGGCTGGGTCCAGCAGCTGGTCCTCGCCGGCGTCGACGAGCGCCGAGCCCGGGCTCGGCGCCAGGCTCCACGCCGGATCGTCGGAAGTGCCGTGCAGGCCGTCGGGGCCGGGCGCGGGCGGCTCCTCGACGAGCTCGTGCAGCTCGAACGGCAGGTTCTCGCCCCGCACGAGGCAGTTGGTCGTGACCCGCGGACGCGCGGACCCGAACTCCGCGGGTCCTTCGTTGGCGAGCAGGCTGCCCGCCAGGGTGGCGTCGTTGAGCGGGTGCCCGGCGAAGCCCGAACCCTCCGGCGCCTCGTTGGCGACCAGCGACAGGTGCACGAGGAGCGGCGCCGAGAAGGCCATGGCGTGGACGCCGCCGCCCTTCCTCGCCCGGTTGCCCACCAGCTCGCACGACTCCATGCGCACGCGCGCGAAGTACCCGAACAGCACGCCGCCGCCCCAGCCTTCGAGCGAGCCGAAGGCCTCGTTGCCGACGAACAGGCTGCTGCGCAGGATCGGGTCTTCGCCCTCGAGGTACACGCCGCCGCCGCCGAGCTCGGCGCGGTTGGCGCGGAACACGCAGTCCTCGACGACGCTGTCGGAGAAGTAGTTCGACATGCCGCCGCCGACCGAGAAGTCCGTGCCCGAGGCGCTGTTCTCGACGAACAAGGAGCGGCGGGCCACCGAAGGCGAGCCCAGCGTGTACAAGCCGCCGCCCTCGGTCGCCGCGTTGCGCTCGAACAGGCAGTCCTCGACCAGCGCGGCCGATTCCTCGATGTGGTACACGCCGGCGCCGAAGCTGGCGCGGTTGTCGACGAACTCGCAGTCGCTCACGGTGGGGGCGCCGCCCGTCGTCCACACGCCTCCGCCTCCGCTGCCGCCGCCTCCTCCGCCGCCGCCCTCGACCTCGAGGCCGGCGGCGTTGTCGACGAAGCGCGAGCCCGCGACCATGCCGTCGTTGAATTCGAGGAACACGCCGCCGCCGCCGATCTCGGCCTCGTTGCCCTGGTACAGGCAACCTTCGATCGACGGCAGCGCGCCCGCGGCGCCGAAGGTGCCGCCGCCGCGCAGCGCGCGGTTGGCGAGGAACATGCTGTCGACGACGCGCGGCAGCATGTGCGAGCGGATGTACAAGCCGCCGCCTTCGTTGGCGGCCTCGTTGTCGGCGAAGCAGCCGCGCTCGATGGTCGAGGCGGCGTGGTCGTGCAGGTACAGGCCGCCGCCGAAGTTGAGCGAGCGGTTGTGGCGGAACACGCAGTCGACGTACAGGCTGCCCTCGCCGTGGTCGTTGATCGCGCCGTGGTTGGAGGCGAGGTTGTGCTCGACCACCACCGCCACGAAGGTCGGTCCGCCGCCGAAGATGTTGATGGCGGCGCCCTGGTCGCGGCTCTCGGCCTTCGGGCCTTGGCCGTCGCCCGTCGCCGCTCCCCCGCGCACCACGACTCCGTCGAGCACCGTCGTCGCGGGGCAATCGATGGCCACGACCACGTGGTAGGCGTTGTCCTCGCGTCCAGTCCAGTCGGGACCGTCGTTCCCCGCGAGGTCGCCGTCGAGCGTCGCCACGTGCAGGTAGGGATCGCGCTGCGCGCGCGCCGTCTCGAAGCCGCCGAAGCCGCCGTAGATGGCGACGCCGGGGACGAGCATGAAGGCGTCGTCGCGGCTGGCGCCCGGCTTGTACGTTCCGGACTTGAGCCACAGCTCGTCGCCGGCGCGCGCCGACGCCAAGGCGGCTTGCAGTCCGATGGGATCCATCCAACTGGCGCCTTCGCCCGCGCCCGCGGGAGCGACGCGCCACACGCGCGCCTGCGCGCCGGGGGAGGTCGAGCCTCCGCCCGAGCCGCAGCCGAGCGGCGCCAGGGAGGCGGCGAGCGTCGCGGCCGCGAAGAGCAGGCGCCGGGGGCCGAGTCGCGTGGAGTCGTGCAGTCGGGTCATGGCGGGGGAGGCGAGGCCGTGCCTCCAATCCTAGGGGAGGACGGGGCCGCGCGCAGGCTTGGTTCCGGCCCAACCGGCGCCCGCGCGGCGCAATCGATCCCGACGCGGAAGGATCTTCCGTCGGCGGGCGCCGAGGTCCGAGGCGCGGTGGCTTCAGTCCGGGAGGAACTGGAAGGGCTGGCGCCGGCGCACCCAGGCCATGCCGTCCGGTTCGGCGCCGCCTTCGATGCGCGCCACCACGCGCTCGCCCACGAGGTCGACGACCGCCAACTGGTCGAGCTTGGTCAACGCCACCCACGCGTAGCGCCCTCGCGGCTCGATCTCCACGCCCACCGGCGTGGAACCTTCGCCCAGCGCGAGGCGCTGCAATTCGCGGCGCTGCGGCACCGACACCAGCGACAAGTCGCCGCTCGCGGCGTTGGAGACCAGCGCGAGGCGCCCGTCGGGCGTGATCTCGACCCGGATCGGGACGTCGCCCACGGCGATGCGCGCGCGCTCGGACAACGTGGTCGCGTCGAGCACGACGAGGTCGTCGTCGCCGCGGTTGGCCACCCACAGCTCGCCGCCATCCGGGGACAGCGCGAGGCCCTCGGGCTGGTCTCCGACGCGCGCGCGCGCCAGCACCGCGCCGGTCTTGGCGTCCAATCGCACGACCTCGTCGCTGTCCATGCAGGCGACGTGGATGCTCGCGCCGTCCGGGGAGGCGGCGAGCATGTGCGGACGCTTGCCTCCGGCGTCGAAGCGCCGCAGCACCTTGCCGGCCGCCACGTCGACCACCAGCACCTTGTCCTCGCCCTCGCAGGTGACGGCCACCGTGCTGCGCCGATCGAGGAAGGCGAGGCCATGGGGCCGCGTGGCGCCGAGCTGGATCACGTGCTCGCGGCGATCCTCGGGCAGCCAGTACACCGACAGCGTGGCGCCCGGCTCGCCGACGCCGTGGTCCGCGACGACGGCGCGCGCGCCATCGTCGGACACGCACACCTCGTGCGGTCCGGCGCCGGTCTCGAGCACGCCGCGCAGCGTCCCCGTGGCGGGGTTCCTCGTCGCCATGCGCGCCGCGCTCTTCTCGAGCACGAGCAGGTCGCTGCCGGGCGGGACGACGACGCCATCGCCGGTGCTGGCGCAGGCGGCGACGAGCGCGACGGGGAGCAGGGTGGCGAGGCGCGGTGCGCGGTGGTCGTCGTGCTTCATCGGGGCCGAGGCTAGGCGAAGCGCGGCGCGGATGCGAGGGGACTCGGCCAGTGGCGCTGGCGGCGGCGCCTCGAACATGGCGCGACGGCCCGGGATGGAACGCTCCATCCCGGGCCGTCGCGATCCAGCGCCAGGGGCGCCTCGTCAGCCCACGAGCGCCTTGACCACCTCGCGCTCGCCCTCGAGCTCCTTGACGGTGGCCGCGATCTTCTCCTTGAGGAAGTC
>JBEBCR010000193.1:0-7060 GCA_041157565.1 Planctomycetota bacterium
TGGCGGACCAGGTCCACCCGCCTTCGGCGCTCCACTTCGTGGTGCGCCTCGAGATCTCCTTGCGGATGGCGAAGGCGCCCATTCCCAGGCCCTTGCCAGCTCGGGAGTCGAGCGCGACGAAGCGCTTCAGCGTCGCTCCCCGCGGAATGATCGACTTCGGAGCGGCATCCTGCGGCTTGTTGCCCGCCACCACCAAGGTCTCCGTGCGCAAGGGAGGAGTGCTCGTCCCATCGGGCGCAAGGAAGTACGACTGGGTCCAATCGATCGTGGCGTCGGATTCGCCAGTGTTCTGCAGGGAGAAGGCGACTCCCGCGGGAGTCGGATGGAACCGGAACTTCAGGTCCCTCGCCTGTTGCGCCAGTGGATCGCCCTCCTCGTGACCATCGAGGGTCCAGCAGTAGCCGACCTCGTACAAGGTCGAACATCCCGAGGCGAACATGGCCATGAGACAGGCAACGATCAGGGATCCCAGGCTGCGCATCGACTTGCTTCCTTTCTTGCTTGCTTGGCCGCGAGGCGCCACCAGCGCCCGAAGCTCCGAGACTAATGAAATGTCCGTCGGGACCCGATTGCAACGGTCTACCTTCTAAATCGTCCGCGCTGGCAAGCACGCGCCTGGCGGCGCGCCTCGCCATCAACCCTGCGCGGATTCCTTCAGCACGTTCCGCGCGATGATCAGGCGCTGGATCTCGCTGGTGCCTTCGCCGATGACGCACAGCTTGGCGTCGCGCCACATGCGCTCGACCGGGTACTCGCGCGAGTAGCCGTAGCCGCCGTGGATCTGGATCGCCTCGTAGGTGCAGCGCATGGCCGCCTCGGAGGCGAAGAGCTTGGCCATGGCGGCCTGCTTGCCGTAGGTCGCGCCCGAATCCTTGAGGCGCGCGGCGTGCCAGACGAGGTGGCGGCTGGCTTCGATGTCGAGCGCCATGTTGGCGAGCTTGAACTGGACCGCCTGCTGGTCGGCCAGGGTCTTGCCGAAGGCCTCGCGCTGGCGCGCGTACTTGACGGCCACGTCGTAGGCGCCCTGCGCGATGCCGAGCGACAGCGCCGCGATCGAGATGCGGCCGCCCTCGAGCGTCTTCATGAAGGTCTTGAAGCCCTCGCCCTCGGGACCGAGCAGCGCGTCCTTGGGGATGCGCGCGTCCTCGAACACGAGGCTCGCCCAGTCGCTGCCGCGCATGCCGAGCTTGTGCTCGCCGGGCTCGACGCGGAAGCCCTTCGTGTCGCGCGTCACGACGAACGCGCTGATGCCCTTGGCGCCGAGCTGCGGATCCGTGACCGCGGTCACGATGAAGGTGCCGGCGTGGTTGGCGTTCGTGATGAAGCACTTGGCGCCGTTCAGCACCCAGCCGTCGCCGTCGCGGCGCGCCGTGGTCTGCGTGCCGCCGGAATCGGAGCCGGCGTTCGGCTCGGTCAGCCCGTACGCGCCCATGTACTCGCCGGCGATCAGGCGCGGCACGTACTCGCCGCGCATGCGCTCGCTGCCCCAGCGGTAGATCGGGTACGTGCCGAGCGAAACGTGCGCGGCGAGCGTCAGGCCGGTGGACGCGCACACGCGCGAAAGCTCCTCGACCGCGATGCAGTACGAAAGCGTGTCGCCGCCGCTGCCGCCCAGCTCCGCGGGGAACGGGATCCCGGGCAGTCCCAGCTCGACGATGCGCTTCCAGGTCTCGAGCGGGAAGCGATGGTTCTCGTCGATCTCGTGCGCCTTGGGCTCGACCTCCGCCACGGCGAAGTCGCGCACCATGGCGCGGATCATCCGCTGCTCCTCCGTCAGGTCGAAGGCGTGGTCGATCTTGGGCAGGTGGGAGGTGTCGGTGTCGTGCGCCATGTGGCTTGCGATTGGGAATCGAGTCGGTACGGCGAAGGGCGTGGAGGCTGGATCGGCTGGCGCGAGGCTCGGACTGCAGCGCGACGCCCCGCGTCGCCGGCGCTAGTCAGTCGTCGATGCTCCAACCCACTGTACGGCGCGCGCGCTCGACCGGCTGCGCCGCCTGGCCGTGGTTGCCGCCGCGCTGGGCGGGAACGATCTCGACCTGCCGCTCCGCAATGCCGTCCTCGGACTCGGCGCCGTCGTAGAACCGCGAGCTGCGCCCGGCGCCCACCCACGCGACCAGCGCGGCGCGCGAGAACTTCCACTCCCGGCCGATCTTGCGCGCCGGCACGTCCTCGGAGTGCAGGACCTTGATGAAGGTCTTCACGGACACGCCAAGCAGCTCGGCGGCCTCGTCGATGGTGAGGATCTCTCGGGGGGACTGCGGACTCATCACGACCTTTCCTTCGGGCGTGCGTGGCGGCTTTGGAGGGCGCGGCCGGGGGGGGGGCGTGCGCGCCTCGACAGGGTAACCGATCAGGCGGGTTCCTGCGCGAACCTGCGCCCCATCTCGGCCTTGATGTACTCGGCGATGTCGTCGGTGCGGGTGCCGGGGCCGAACAGGCGCGCGTAGCCGCCCTGCTCCAGCTTCTCCATGTCGTCGTACGGGATGATCCCGCCGCCGACGAGCAGCACGTCGCCCTTGCCGCGCTTGACGAGCTCCTCGCGCACGCGCGGGAACAGCTCCATGTGCGCGCCCGACAGGATCGACAGGCCGACGACGTCGACGTCCTCCTGCATGGCGGCCTCGGCGATCATCTCGGGCGTCTGGTGCAGGCCGGTGTAGACGACCTCCATGCCGTGGTCGCGCAGCACGGTCGCCACCGTCTTGGCGCCGCGGTCGTGGCCGTCGAGGCCGGGCTTGGCGACCAGCACGCGGATCTTGCGTTCGCTCATCAGAGAATCCTCGGTTCCTTGTACTCGCCGAAGCACTCGCGCAGCACGTCGGCGATCTCGCCGATCGTGCAGTCCGCGTGCGCCGCGGCGACGAAGCGCTGCAGCAGGTTGTCGGAGCCCTTGGCCGCGTCGCGCACGTCGTCGAGCGCGCCCTTCGCCTTGGCCGCGTCGCGCTTGGCGCGCAGCTGGCGCAGGCCTTCGACCTGCTCCTTCTCCACCGAGGGGTCGATGCGGTGCAGCTCGATCGCCGGCACCTTGCCCTCCTCCTCGTTGTAGCAGTTGACGCCGACCATCTTCTTGCGGCCCTGTTCGAGCGCCCGCTGGTAGGCGTAGGCGCTGCGGTGGATCTCGCGCTGGATCCAGCCCTGCTCCGTGGCCGGCACGACGCCGCCGCGCCGCTCGATCTCGGCGAAGTAGCGGCCAGCCTCCTCCTCGAGGCGGTTGGTCAGCGCTTCCACGTACCAGCTGCCGCCGAGCGGGTCGGCGACGTGCGCCACCTCGGTCTCCTCGCTGATGATCTGCTGCGTGCGCAGCGCGATCTTGACCGCCTTCTCGGTCGGCAGCGACAGCGTCTCGTCCATCGAGTTGGTGTGCAGCGACTGCGTCCCGCCCAGCACCGCCGCCATGGCCTCGAAGGCCGTGCGCACGATGTTGTTCTCGGGCTGCTGCGCCGTCAGCGACACGCCCGCGGTCTGCGTGTGGAAGCGCAGCATCCACGAGCGCGGATCCTTGGCGCCGACCTTCTCCTTCATGTGGCGCGCCCAGATGCGGCGCGCCGCGCGGAACTTGGCGATCTCCTCGAAGAAGTCGAGGTGGCTGTCGAAGAAGAACGAGAGGCGCGGCGCGAAGGCGTCCACGTCCAGTCCGCGCTCCACGCCGCGGCGCACGTACTCCATGCCGTTCGCCAGCGTGAAGGCCAGCTCCTGCGCGGCCGTGGAGCCGGCCTCGCGGATGTGGTAGCCGCTGATCGAGATGGTGTTGAACTTCGGCACCTCGCGGCTGCAGTAGTCCATCACGTCGACGATCATCCGCAACGCGGGCTCGGCGGGCACCAGCCACGCGTGCTGCGCCTGGTACTCCTTGAGGATGTCGTTCTGGATCGTGCCCGAGAGCTTCGCCTTGGAGACGCCCTGCGCTTCGCCGCAGGCGATGTAGAAGCCGAGCATGATCGGCGCCGGGCCGTTGATGGTCATCGAGGTGGAGACCTCGCCCATCGGGATGCCGTCGAACAGCGCGCGCATGTCGCGCAAGGACGAGATCGCCACGCCGACCTGGCCCACCTCGCCCTTGGCGCGCGGCGAGTCCGAGTCGTAGCCCATCAAGGTCGGGAAGTCGAAGGCCGTCGAGAGGCCCGTCTGCCCGTGCTTCAGGAGGTACTTGAAGCGCTCGTTCGTCTGGCGCGCCGAGCCGAAGCCGGCGAACTGGCGCATCGTCCACAGGCGGCCGCGGTACATCGTCGGATGCACGCCGCGCGTGTACGGGTACTGGCCCGGCAGGCCGAGGTCGCGCTCGGCGTCGAAGGGCGCGTCCTCCGGGCCGTACAGCGGCGCCAGCGGCGCGCCGGACAGCGTGGTGAACTCGACGTCGCGCTTCTCGCCCTTGTCGTAGGCCTGCTGCCAGGCTTGGCGCGGATCGGCGCCTGCTTCGGATCGGCTCATGTCGTGCTCCCTCGGCCGGGCGTGGCGCCCGACGCTTGCTCCTGCAGTTGCGCCGCCATGCCGGCGACCAGTCGCGCCACCACGTCGTAGGTCGACGCGCCGCCGTCGAGCAGGCCGCGCGCCCGCCCGGTCCAGCCGCCGCGGTCCCACAACAGCTCGCTCAAGCGCTCGTCGAACACGCGGCGCACCTGCGCCACGCGCTTCTCGCGTCGCGCCGCGGCCAGCCCCGCGTCGCCGAGGTGCGCACGGTGCGCCTCGATGGCGGCCAGCACGTCCTCGATCCCCTCGCCGCGGCCGGCGCTCGCCGCCACGACCGGCGGAGTCCAGCGCCCGCGGCCGGCGGTGCGGATGTGCGCCGCCTCGGACAAGTCCACGACGAGGCGATCGGCGCCGGGCAGCTCGGCCTTGTTGACCACGAGCACGTCGGCCACCTCGAGGATGCCGGCCTTCATCGCCTGGATGCCGTCTCCGGCGCCCGGGCACAGCACGACGAGCACGGTGTCGGCGGCCGAGACCACGTCGTACTCCGCCTGCCCCACGCCGACCGTCTCGAGCACCACGTCGTCGATGCCGAAGGCGTCGATGGCGTCGCAGGCGTCGACCGCCGCGCGCGACAGGCCGCCGTGGCTCTTGCGGCTCGCCATGGAGCGGATGTACACGCCGCTGTCGGCGGTGCGCTCCTCCATGCGGATGCGGTCGCCGAGCAGCGCGCCGCCGGTGAAGGGCGAGCTCGGGTCGACGGCGAGGATGCCGACCGTGCGGCCTTGCGCCCGCGTCGCGCGCGCCAGTTCGTTCACCAGCGTGCTCTTGCCCGCCCCCGGCGGCCCGGTCACCCCGATGCGCCGCGCGCGCCCGACCTTGGGCCACAGCTCGGCGAACAGCGCGGGAAAGCGCGGGTCGTTGTTCTCCGCCCAGCTGATGGCGCGCGCCAGCGCGCCCTTGTCGCCGCGCGCGAAGCGCTCGGACAAGCTCGGCTGCGGGGACTTCGAGGTGCCTTCCACGGTCCGGGCATTGTACCGCGCCGCGCTCCCGTCCCGCACGCTCCCGCGGCGTCCTCCCGGCGAGCCCGCACGCGGCGCCGCTAGGGCGTCGAGATCGCGAGGTCCGTGGCGGGGATCGCCGCGTCGTCGGTCGTGGTCGACGAGGCGAACGCCACGAGGCGCCGCGTCTCCTGGACGGCTCGGATGGGATCGAGGCCGCGCTCCAGCACCAGGTCCAGGTAGGTGAAGTCGACCAGCGCGCTGCCAGCCCAGTCGACCTTGCGCGTGAAGCCCGACACCGGGAAGCCGGCTCCATCGCCCGCGGCCGCGCGGATCGCGCGCGGCAGGTCGCCGGCGAGCGCCTCGCACGCGCCGAGGTGCAGCAGCTTGAGGCGCGGGATGCGCGCGACCGCGCGGCCGATCACCTCGCCGGAGACCAGTCCTTGCGGCGAGGCGATGCCCTGCGGCGAGCCATGCGAGGACAAGTACAGCACCACGGGTTCCTCGAGCTGCGCGCACTCCTGCACCAGGCGCTCGAAGTCGGCCGGACTCGAGAAGAAGCGCTGGCGGAACTGCACGTCCGGCAGGCGCTCGAAGAAGGCGCCGAGCATCTCGCCGTACGAGTAGTCCGGCTCGTGCAGTCCCTCCTGCCAATACGCTTCGAGCACGACCAGCCAGACGCGGCCCGGGACGGGGACGATGCGCGTCCCCTCCCAGTCCGACGCCTCGCCGACGTCGAGCTGCGCGTCGTCCTGCGCGCCGGCGAGCCACTTGCCGCGGAAGCTGGCGCCGTCCGCGGCGAGTTCGAAGCGCGCCCGTCCACGCACGCCGCCCGGCTCCGCGTAGGCGGCTCGAAGCACGGCGCCGTCCACGACTCCGTCGAGCGTGCCGCCTGCGCCGTGGGCGTAGGCGCCCGTCGCCCGCTGGCCCTCGACCCGCAAGCGCATGAGTCCGTAGGTCGTGCGCCAGGAACCGGCGAAGCCGCCCTGCGCGAGGGACTCGGCTTGCGTCGGCGCGGTGTCAATTGTTTTTGACGCGATGGCGGGTTGCTCGACGGTCCACGGCGCCGCGCAGCCGGCGACCAAGGACGCGAACAAGCCCGCCACGCGGCAGCGGAGGTCGATGCGGGGACGAAGGCTGGTCATCGGTCGGCTTCCCGACGCGCCAGGAGCGCGCCGGAACCAACCTAGCAGACGCCGCGCGAACCGGGAGGACGGGTGGATCGCGGCGTGGAGAACGGCGTGGCCCAAGGTGCGCAGGTGCTGGTCAAGGAGGCCTTCGTCGCCGAGCCGTACCAGCGCGTGGACGGGATCGAAACACCCAAAGAGATCGTTCGAACACCCAACGGCATGTATCGCGCAGGAAAGGCCGACGGCTTGTTCCTGATGTTGCGCGAAGAGAACGCCGCGCCGACGGAGGCCGCATGGACCTATGCGACCATCAATGCAGAGGGCGAAGTCACGGGCCTCGGGCGGCTCGACTCATGCATTCGTTGCCACGAGCGCGCGCCGTTCGACGGGCTGTACGGGCTCAGCCGTTCTGGAGTGCGCGGGCGATGATCGACTCATTTCTAACTTCGTCGAGTCCATTAGGGCAACGCACGTGGGACGCCCGTTCATGACTCAAAAGTAGCGCCTCACCCTCGGCCGACG
>JBEBCR010000194.1:0-6351 GCA_041157565.1 Planctomycetota bacterium
TGCGCGCCTCGTGGGGCGAGTCGGCGCACTCGAAGTTCCTCGTGTTCTTCCTGGCGCAGGCGCTGCTCGACGCGCTGCTGTCGCTGCCGTTCCTGCTGGCGGCCTTCCACGCGGGCGCGACGACGCACTGGACGGAAGTGGCGGGCGGCGTGGTCGTCTTGGTGGCGGTCGCGGGCGAATCGCTGGCCGACGCGCAGTTGGAACGCTTCAAGCGCCGCCCGGATTCGCGCGGGCGCACCTGCCGCGAAGGGCTGTGGCGCTACTCGCGCCACCCGAACTACTTCTTCGAGTGGAGCGCGTGGATCGGCTTCGCCCTGCTGGCGACCAGCGCGCCGCTCGGTTGGATCGCCTGGTTCGCCCCGGCTCTGATGCTGTACCTGCTGTTCAAGGTCACCGGCATTCCCGCCACCGAGGCCCAGGCGCTGCGCACGCGCGGCGACGACTACCGCGAGTACCAGCGCACGACCAGCGTGTTCGTGCCGTGGTTGCCGCGACGCTGAACACGCGCGGGCGGACGAGGCCCGCGACCAAGGAGGACGGACGACGATGTGGTACGAGAAGTTGATCGACGCCGGACGCGTGCCCGACGCGGTGCTGCGCATGGGCATCCGCAAGCTGTTGTCCGACCGCCTGCGCGAGGAGGACATGGGCGACGTCGAGGCGCAGCGGCAGAGGATGGCGGCCTTCGTCGCCGAGCTGCGCCGCTCGCCCATCGCCATCCACGCCAAGGAGGCCAACGAGCAGCACTACGAGGTGCCGACGGAGTTCTACCAGCTCTGCCTCGGGCCGCGCCTCAAGTACTCGTCGGGCTACTACCCCACCGGGCGCGAGACCTTGGCGCAGGGCGAGGAGGCGATGCTCAAGCTCTCGTGCGAGCGCGCGCAGCTGCAGGACGGCATGGACGTGCTCGAGCTCGGCTGCGGCTGGGGCTCGATGTCGTTCTGGATCGCGGAGCACTTCCCCAACTGCCGCATCCTCGCCGTCAGCAACAGCGCCGTGCAGCGCGCCCACATCGAGCGCGAACGCGAGCGGCGCGGCGCGAAGAACCTCGAAGTCGTGACCTGCAACATGGTCGACTTCCAGACCGACCGACGCTTCGACCGCGTCGTGTCGGTCGAGATGTTCGAGCACATGAAGAACTACGAGCTCCTCCTGCGCCGCGTCGCTTCGTGGCTCAAGCCGGACGGGCGGCTCTTCGTGCACATCTTCACGCACAAGGAGTACGCCTACCCCTTCGAGACGGCGGGCTCCGACGATTGGATGGGGCGGCACTTCTTCACGGGCGGCAACATGCCATCCGACGACCTGCTCCTGTACTTCCAGGACGACCTGCGCATCGTCGACCACTGGCGCGTGTCCGGGGTCCACTACGGCCGCACCTCGGAGCAGTGGCTCGAGAACCTCGACAGGAACCGCGCCGCCGTGGAGCCGATCTTCCGCGCCACGTACGGAGCGGGCAAGGAGTCCGCCTGGATCGAGCGTTGGCGCGTGTTCTTCATGGCGTGCGCGGAGCTCTGGAACTATCGTGGTGGGCAGGAATGGATGGTCAGCCACTACCTCTTCCGCCGCCCCTAGGCGCGGGACGGAGGACGGCGGGCGATCCGCTCCGACCGCCGCACCCTCCGCGATGACCTCACCCGACTCCACCGCACGCGCCCACGCGCACGCCCCGCGCGGCCGCTCGATCGCCATCGTCCGCTGGTTCGACTCGTGGGCCGGCAACGAGGACATCCGCGCCGACGAGCCCCAGCGCGTGGACTGGGTGCGCTGCATCCCCTTCGTGCTGCTGCACCTCGCCTGCTTCGCGGTGCTGTGGACGGGCTGGTCGCCATTCGCCGTCGGCTGGGCAGCGGCGCTCTACGTGGTGCGCATGTTCGCCATCACGGGCTTCTACCACCGCTACTTCAGCCACCGCACCTTCAAGACCACGCGCGCCGGGCAGTTCGCCTTCGCGCTGCTCGGCGCCACGTCGATCCAGCGCGGACCGCTGTGGTGGGCCGCCCACCACAGGCGCCACCACCGCCACAGCGACGAGCCGGTCGACGTGCACTCGCCGATCCACCACGGCTTCCTCTGGAGCCACATCGGCTGGATCTGCTCGCGCCCGAACTTCCCCACGCACCTGGCCGAGGTCCCCGACCTCGCCAAGTACCCCGAACTGCGCTTCCTCGATCGCTTCGACATCCTGGTCCCGGCGCTGCTGCTGGCCGCCTCGCTGGGCCTCGGAGCCGCGCTCGAGGCGTGGGCGCCGGGGCTCGGCGTCGATGGTTGGCAGCTGCTGGCGTGGACGATCCTCTCGACCGTCGTCCTGTACCACGGCACGTTCACCATCAACTCGCTCTCGCACGTCTTCGGCACGCGCCGCTTCGCGACCAAGGACGGGAGCCGCAACAACCCGCTCTTGGCGGTCATCACGCTCGGCGAGGGCTGGCACAACAACCACCACCACTACCCCATGACGGCGCGGCAGGGCTTCCGCTGGTGGGAGTACGATCCGACCTGGTACGGGCTGGTGGTCCTGTCGTGGCTGGGGCTGGTCTGGGACCTGCGTCCCGTGCCGGCCCACGTGATGGACATGCGGCGCGCCGACCGCTGAGGCGCCTCCCAGGGCGCCCCGGACGCGCCGAACCCGTTTGGCCGGCCGGTCCCGCAGGTGGACGGGGTAGGCTGTGGGCCCGTCCCGCGGCGCCCTCCTACCGCTCGCTGCTTCGCGGCCCCCGCCGCGCCCGCCTGCGCATCCGAAGGACCCCGACGGGCGTAGAAATCGGACATGAAGGTCGCCATCGTCGGAACCGGGATCTCCGGCGCGCTCGTCGCAGCCCTGCTGCACGGGGTGCACGACATCGTCGTGTACGAGGCCGACGAGCGGGTGGGCGGCCACACCCACACCCACGACATCGTGGAGGACGGGCCCGGCCCGCGGCGCACCGTGCGCGTGGACACCGGGTTCATCGTCTACAACGACTGGACCTACCCGAACTTCATCGAGCTGCTCTCGACGCTCGGCGTCGCCACCAAGGCGAGCGACATGAGCTTCAGCGTGCGCAGCAAGGACGAGGACTTCGAGTACAACGGCCACACGCTGAACACGTTGTTCGCGCAGCGCTCGAACATCCTGCGGCCTTCGTTCCACGGGATGATCCTCGACATCCTGCGCTTCAACAAGGAGGCGCGGCGCCTGCTCGACGCGCCCGACGACGGCCTGACGCTGGGCGCCTACCTCGATCGCGGGCGCTACGGACGCGCCTTCGTCGAGCGCTACATCCTGCCGATGGCCGGAGCCATCTGGAGCGCCGACGCGGCCTCGATGCGCGACGTGCCCGCGCGCTGGTTCGCGCGCTTCTTCGAGAACCACGGCATGCTGTCGGTCGACGAGCGGCCCACCTGGCGCGTCGTCGAAGGCGGATCGCAGCGCTACCACGAGGCGCTGCGCGCGCCGTGGGCCGACCGCGTGCGCGCGGGAGCCCCGGTCTCGCGCATCCGCCGCCACGCCGACCGCGTCGAGGTCGAGAGCCTCGGCCGCGTGGAGGAGTACGACCACGTCGTCGTCGCCGCGCACAGCGACCAGGCGCTCGCCATGCTGGCCGATCCGGACGCGGCCGAGCGCGAGGTCCTGGGCGCCATCCCCTACCGGCGCAATGTCGCGCTGCTGCACGTGGACGAGTCCGTCATGCCGCGCCGCAAGCTCGCGTGGGCCGCCTGGAACCACCACCTCGGCGGCGATCGCGACGGCACCTGCGCGGTGACGTACTGGATGAACAAGCTGCAGGGCCTCGACGCGCGGCGGCAGTACTTCGTCACGTTGAACGACGAGTCCGCCGTCGATCCGTCCAAGGTGCTGCGCCGCATGAGCTACCACCACCCGGTCTACAGCCCGCGCGGGGTCGCCGCGCAGGCGCGCTGGGCCGAGGTCAACGGCGCGCGGCGCACGTGGTACGCGGGCGCCTGGTGGGGCTTCGGCTTCCACGAGGACGGCGTGAAGAGCGCGCTGGCGGTGGCCGAGCGCTTCGGGCGGCGCATCGCCGACTTGAAGGCCGAGGGCAAGCCCCACTCGCGGACGCGGCACGCCTCAGAACCGGTGCTGGCATGATCTCGCTCGCCCGCGAAGCGTCCAGCGGATCCGCCGCCGCGCGAGGGGATCGCGTGGACGACGCGACCTGCCTGTGGGAGGGCAAGGTGCGGCATCGTCGCCACCTGCCGCGGCCGCATGCGTTCCGCCACCGTCTGTACCTCGCGGGCCTCGATGGCGACGATCCCGAGGAGCTGTGCCGCCGCAGCTGGCTGTGGTCGGCGCGACGCCCGGCGCCGGTGCGCTACCGGCGCGAAGACTACCTGGCGCCGCGCGAGCTCGGGCTCGGCGACGCGGCGCGCGCCCTGGTCGAGCGCGAGCACGGCGAACGGCCGCGCGGCAAGGTGCTGGTGCTGACGCATCTGCGCCACTTCGGGCACGTCTTCAACCCCGTCAGCTTCTACCTGCTGCACGACGCGGAGGGCGAGCTGCGCGCGGTGGTGGCCGAGATCACGAACACGCCGTGGTTCGAGCGGCGCGCCTACTGCCTGCACGTCAAGGACGCCGAAAGGCGCGGACGCAGCTGGCGCTGGCGCTTCAAGAAGGACTTCCACGTCTCGCCGTTCCTGCCGATGGACATGGACTACGACTGGCTGGTGGCGACGCCGCCCGGCCGCGTGGTCGTGCACATGGAGAACCGCCGCGGCGGAGAGCTCCACTTCGACGCCACGCTGTGCCTGCGCCGCAAGCCCGCCACCGGGTCGAATCTGGCGGGCGCGCTCGTGCGTCATCCTTGGATCACGGGCAAGGTCGTGGCCGCCATCCACTGGCACGCCTTGCGCCTCTGGCTGAAGCGCATCCCCTTCTACGAGCATCCCAAATGGAACAGACCGTCGTCCGCAACACCCTGATCGACGCCACGCGCTTCCCCGTGTCCTCGCGCGCGCTCGTGTCGCGCGCCGGCCCCGTGCAGGCGGCCGCGCGCGCCGCGGTGCTCGGCAAGCTCGCGCGACTGGCCGAGGGCGAGATCCGCTTCGTCGACGGGCGCGAGGCCCGCACCTTCGGGCGCCGCGGCGGCGAGTTCGACCTGGCCGCCGAGGTGGTCGTGCGCGATCCGGCCATGTGGCCGCTCGTCGCGCTGGGCGGCACGGTCGGCGCCGCCGAGGCCTACATCGAGGGCATGTGGGACGTCGACGACCTGACGGCGCTGGTGCGCATCTTCGCGCGCAACCGCGAGCTGGTCGACGGCATGGAGACAGGCTTCGCGCGCCTGGCGGCGCCGCTGCACAAGGCCTACCACCTCCTGCGCGACAACACGCGCAGCGGCGCGAAGAAGAACATCGTCGCCCACTACGACCTGGGCAACGAGTTCTACAAGCTGTTCCTCGATCCGACGCTGACCTACTCGGCCGGCATCTTCGAGCGCGGGGACTCCACCATGGAGGAGGCGTCGCTGGCGAAGATCGACCGCCTGTGCGAGAAGCTCGACCTGCGGCCCGAGCACCACCTGCTCGAGGTCGGGACGGGCTGGGGCGCCTTCGCCATCCGCGCCGCGCAGACGCGCGGCTGCCGCGTGACGACGACGACCATCTCGCGCGAGCAGCACCGCCTCGCGCTCGAGCGCGTGCGCGCCGCCGGCCTCGCCGATCGCGTCGAGGTGCTCGAGCAGGACTACCGCGACCTGCGCGGCTCCTACGACCGCGTCGTCAGCGTCGAGATGATCGAGGCCGTCGGCCATCCGTACTACGAGGAGTACTTCCGCGCCCTCGGGCGCCTCCTCAAGCCGGACGGCATGTGCGCCATCCAGGCCATCACGATCCAGGACCAGCAGTACGACCAGGCCGCGCGCAGCGTCGACTTCATCCAGCGCTACGTGTTCCCCGGCTCCACCATCCCGAGCATCACGCGCATCCTGGGCGCCGCGACCAAGTCCAGCGACCTCAAGCTGACGCACCTCGAGGACATGACGCCGCACTACGCCACGACGTTGCGGCTGTGGCGCCAGCGCTTCCACGAGAACCTCCCGGCCGTGCGCGCCCTGGGCCAGTCCGAGGCCTTCACGCGCCTGTGGACCTACTACCTGTGCTACTGCGAGGGCGGCTTCGCCGAGCGCGCCATCGGCTCCGTCCAACTGCTCTTCGCCAAGCCGCGCAACCGCCGCGAACCCATCCTGCCGCGCCTCGCCTGAGCCGGCTCCCGCCCCTCGAGCGCGGACCTCCGACCATGCGCAGCTTGTGGAACTTCGCGATGTTCCAGGCGGGCTGGTTCGCCTGCGTGCTGGGCGCCGCGGAACGCCAGTGGTGGATCGGGCCGCTGTGCACGGTGGCGATCCTCGCCGTGCA
>JBEBCR010000195.1:0-3188 GCA_041157565.1 Planctomycetota bacterium
CGGGTCGCGCACGACGCTGGCCGCGCGCGCCACGCTCGGGCTCAGCTGGCGCCCAGCAGCTCGAAGCTCGCCGCGCAGGCGGCTTCCACCTCGTCGACCGTCTTGGGGATGCCGGCGGTCAGCACTTCGTGCCCGTGCACGGTGACCAGCACGTCGTCCTCGATGCGGATGCCGATGCCGCGCCAGCGCTCCGGCACGGTGGCTTCGTCCTCGGCGACGTACAGCCCGGGCTCGACCGTCAGCACCATGCCCGGCTCGAGCACGCGCGAGGCGCCATCGACGTTGTAGGCCCCGCAGTCGTGCACGTCGAGTCCGAGCCAGTGGCTGGTGCGGTGCATGTAGAAGCGGCGGTAGTTGTCGGACTTGAGCTCCTCCTCGACCCCGCCGTGCAGCAGCCCGAGCTTGACCAGCCCCTCGACCAGGGCGCGCAGCGCCGTTTCGTGCACGCTGGTGAACGACACGCCGGGCTGCACGTGCGCGATCGCCTTGAGTTGCGCGTCGAGGCAGACCTCGTACAAGGCGCGCTGCTCGGCCGAGAACCGCCCGTTGACCGGGAAGGTGCGCGTCACGTCGCTGGCGTACCATTCGTACTCGGCGCCGGCGTCGACGAGGAGCAGGTCGCCGTCCTTCAACGAGGCGTTGTTCTCGTTGTAGTGCAGGATCGTGGCGTTGGCGCCCGAGGCGACGATGTTCGTGTACGCGGCGCCGGTGCCGCCACGCGCGCGGAAGTGCCATTCGAGCAGCGCGTCGATCTCGCGCTCGTTCATGCCCGGCTTGGCGGCGGCCATGCAGGCCGAGTGCGCCTCCCTGGTGATGGCCGCGGCGCGGCGCATCAGCTCCAGCTCGGCCTTGGACTTCTTCAAGCGCAGCTCGCCCAGCACGGGGCCGGTGTCCAGCACCTCGATGGGGGGCGGCACGGGACCCTTGGCGCCCATGCGCAACTTGCCGAGGAGCTCGGTCATGCGCCGGTCGTCCTCGACGTCGACGCCGAAGCGCCACATGACGCGCTGCGCGCCCTTGAGCAGGACGGCCAAGTCGGTCCACAGGCGCTCGATGGGGCGGGCGAGGTCGACGCCCAGCGTCGACGGTGCGCGCTCGACGCCCAGGCGCCGTCCAGTCCAGATCTCCATCGAACGGTCGCGCTCGCGCAGGTACAGGATGCTGCGCGGCCCGCCCTTCCACGGCTTGCCGTCGAAGTCGAGCGAGCCCGGCAGCGCCGGCAGCAGCACGAGCACGCAGTCCGGCTCGGAGAAGCCGGTCAGCCAGGCGAAGTCGGAGTCCGGGCGGAAGCGGTACTCCGCGTCGAAGTTGCGCACCTTGTGGCGCGCCGTGGGGAAGATGCCCGCGGCGCCCCGCGCCTGCAGCGCCTCGAGCGCCCTCAGCCTGTGCTCCTTCTGCCTCACGCCTTCTTCTCCTCGCTGGCGACGGGGGCTTCGGCGGGCTTGTCCGCGGACTTGGGCTCGGCCACGAGCTTGCCGAAGTACTCCGGCATCTTCACGCCGCCGACCTCGCTCATCATGTGCATCATCGGCGGCAGCGAGCCCGCCAGCGAATGCAGGAAGTTCGAGGTGGCGTTGCGGCCATCCTTGCCTTGGCCGCCATCCCACACGACGACCTTGTCGAACTTGACGTTCGAGATGGCGGTGGCGGCGGTCTTCGACAGCTCCTCCAGCTTCTCGAGCATCAGCATCTGGAACGCCTGCTCGGCGCCGCCGCAGGCTTCGATGATGGCCTTCAAGCCTTCGCCCTTCTTGGCGAGCATCTCGTACTCGCCGCGCGCCTGCGCCTCGAGCCGCGCGTACATGGCCGCGGCCTCGGCCTGCGCTCCGATGCGCTGGCGTTCGGCCTCGGCCTCGGCCTCGATGATCACCTGCGACTTGACGGCGCGCGCCAGCGCCTCGAGCTCGGCGCGCTTCTCGGCCTCGATCTTCTTGGCCTGCGCCTCGGCCGCGCGGGCCTGCGCCAGGTACTGCGCCTCCAGCACCGCCGCCTGCGCCTCGCGCAGGCGCGTCTCGGACAACTGGTAGGCCTCGGCCTCGCGCACCTTCAGCGAGGCGTTCGAGGCCGCCATGTCGGCCTTGGACTTGTTCTCGCCGGTGACGGCCTCGGCGTCGGCGGCCGCCACCTGGATGCGCATCGAGCGTTGGGCGTCGCGCACCTTGGCGTCGCGCTCGAACTGCGCCGTCTGCTCGCCGATGGCGCGCTCCTTCTCGAGTTCGGCGATCTTGACCGCGCGCTCGCGCTCGGCGGACTTCGTGCCGATGTCGCGCAGCTTCTCGTTGTTCGACACCTCGATCACGCGGTCGCGGTCGGCCTCGGCCACGCCGATGGCGCCCTTCTTGAACTGCATGGCCACGTCGATCTCGGCCTGCTGGATGGCCTCGGACGCGGCCTTCTTGCCGATGGCCTCGATGTAGCCCGACTCGTCGGTGATGTCCTTGATGTTGACGTTGATCAGGACGAGGCCGATCTTCTTCAACTCCGGCTCGAGCGAGTCCTGGATCTTCGACAGGAACTTGTCGCGGTCGCGGTTGATCTCGTCGATCCGCATCGAGGCGATCACCTGGCGCAGCTGGCCGAAGATGATGTCCTCGGCCTGCTTGATGACGGCCGTGGTCTGCAGCCCGAGCAGGCGCACGGCGGCGTTGTTCATCGTCTCCTCGTCGGTGCCGATGGCGACCGTGAACACGCTGGGGACGTTGACCCGGATGTTCTCGATCGACAACGCGCCCTGCAGCGGGATCTCGATCTGGACCGGATCGAGCGAGAGGTACTCGAAGTTCTGGATGAGCGGCCAGACGAACACGCCGCCGCCGTGGATGCACTTGGACGAGCGTCCGGTGCCGGTCTTGCCGTACACGACAAGCACGCGGTTGGACGGGCAGCGCTTGTAGCGGCGCGCGACGACCAGCATGAAGCTGATCAGCACGAGTCCGCCGACGAGGATCATGAACGCGACCGGCAGGATCTCGGCGTCCAGTTCGAGTTGCAGCAGGAGGGGGGTCATGGCGGCGTGGTGGTGGGGTTCTTCGGGCCCGCGGATGCTCGATCGGGAGTGTGTCGGCTTGGCGCGTGGCGCCCGCTAGGACAAGGGCTCGACCTCGAAGGTGTCGAGGGTGATCTGCTTGACGATGCGCACTTCGCTGCCCGACTCGAGGTCGCGCGCGGCGCGCGTGCAGGCCTGGAAC
>JBEBCR010000196.1:0-3397 GCA_041157565.1 Planctomycetota bacterium
TCGAGCACCTCGATGCTCGTGCGCAGTCCCACCTCGAACTGCCGCACCTCGGCCTCGTAGGTCCGCGCGGCGAAGATCGACTCGAGCCGCGCCGCCAGGATCCGCTGCCACGCGGTGTCCAGGTTGTCGACGGCGTTGTAGACCTCCTGCCGGATGGCGAGCGCGCGCGCGTCCTTCGTGGCCAGGCGCTGGACGCGCTGCAGCACCGCTCGCCGCAGCTGGCTCAGGCGCGCCTCGTTGTCGATCGGGATCTCGGCGCGGGCGGTCACGAGGTACTGGTCCGAGTCGCTGATGTTGGAGAAGGTCCCGCTGAACCCGCTGCCCCGCCCGAACATCTCGTAGGTGTAGTCCACCGTGAAGAGCGGCAGTGCCGCGTTGCGCGCGACCTCCACGTTCGACGCGTCGACCGCAAGCTGCAGCTCGAGCTCGAGGAGCTCCATGCGGTTGCGCACCGCGCCCTCCGCCATCACGTTGGCGTCGAGCTGGAGCCCCAGCGGGTTCGGCTGGGTCGCGGGGATGATCGCCGTGCCGCCCGACATCGGGAGCGCGGGATCGTTGACGATCCGCTTCAGGTCGCGCTGGCGGTTGCGGAGGCCCGCGTCCGCCAGGATCAGCTGCTCGAGCGTGCTGCCGACGCCGCTCTGCGCGCGCAGCGCCTCGACCTGCGGCGCGTCGCCGTTGTCGATGCGCCGCTGCGCGCGCTCGAGCTGGATGATCGCCAGGTCGTACTGCTGCTTGCGCACCTCGAGCTCGCGGTAGGCGCGGTAGTGGTTCCAGTAGGCCTTGTCGGCGTTCGCCAGCACGCGGATCGCCTCGAGCTTGGTGCGGGTGTCCGTGATCTGGCCCTGCAGCTTCGCGACGCGGATCGAAGCGGTGTTCACCTCGAGCCCGGCTCCGCGGAGGAGCGGCTGGCTGATCGAGAACTCCACGCCGCCCTGGTCCTGCACGCCCTGGCTGTTCGAGGTCGTGTACTGCGGCTGCACGGTGACGGTGCCGCCCGTCGCCAACGGGATGCGCATGCCCACCTGCGCCTGCTCGCCGAACACGCCCTGCTGGTTCTGCAGCTGGTTGGCGACGTTCTGGTTGTTCTGGCTGTAGTTGGCGAAGAACACGCTGTTGAACTTCGCCTCCTCCTCGGTGATCGTGGCCTTGGCGATGTCCGGCGCGACCAGCTGCACGCGCAGGTCCAGGTTGTTCGCCAGCGACAGCGCGCGCACCTCGGCGAGCGTCAGCTGCCGCGTGGAGTCCCACTGCGTCGCGACGAACCCGCCCACGGTCGCCTTGGCGATCGCCACGTCCGCCGGGATCGGCGGCCCGTACTCGATGTCGGCCACGTCCAGCGGCTGGATCTCGCGCAGCGCCTCGGCGGGCGCCGTGTACGGCGTCACCTGCTCGCGGAAGAGGTCGGTCTGGCAGCCCGCGAGCGCGGCCAGCGCGAGCGCGCCCGCCGCCGACGCGAGGACCCGTCCCATGGCGCGCGCCTCACTCATGCCGCAGCGCCTCGATGGGATCCAGGCGCGACGCCTTGTACGCCGGCCACATGCCGAACAGCACGCCGACGCCCGCGCTGAAGACGAGCGCGACCGCGATCGCCCACGCGGGGACGTCCGCCTGCTCGAGGTTCGCGCCGGGGATGAAGGTCAGCGAGATCGCGAAGATCTTCCCGATCACCAGCCCGACGAGGCCGCCGAGCACGGTCAGCGTCACCGCCTCGAGCAGGAACTGCAGCAGGATCGCGGCGCTGGTGGCGCCCACGGCCTTCCGAAGCCCGATCTCGCGCGTCCGCTCGCTCACGGACACCAGCATGATGTTCATGATGCCGATCCCGCCGACGAGCAGCGAGATGCCGACGATGCCGCCCGCGATCGCCGTCACGCCGGACGCGAGGCTCTTGAACTGGTTGATGAACTGGTCGATCGCGGCGACGCGGAAGGTGTCCGGGTCCTCCTTGGTGAGGCCGCGCTGGCGGCGCATCACGTACTCGATCTCGGCCTTCGCCTCCTCGGCCACCTCGGGGCTCTTGGCGATCGCCACGAACTGCATGAAGTACCAGCCTTCGAGCAGCTTCTCCGCGACGCTGAAGGGCACGAAGATCTCGGCCTGGCTGGAGTTCATGCCGAACATCTTGGCCTGCAGCGTCTCCACGACGCCGATCACCATGAACCGCCGGCCGCCGAGCAGCACGTGCGTGCCGATGCCGCCGTTGCCGCCCTCGTCGAGCTTGAGCTCCTCCACGGCGGCCTCGTTGACGAGCGCCACCTGGCGCGCGGTGTCCACGTCGATCTGGCTGAACGGGCGACCGCGCAGCACCTTGCGGCCGATGGCGTCGTGCCACGCCGGCCAGATGCCGCTCACCGTCATGCCCTCGATGAGCGAGGTGTCGCTCTCGACGCTCAGCGTCACGTCCACGATCGGCGAGATGCCCTTGAGCGACGGGCACTGCTCCCCGATGGCGCGCGCCTCCTCGACCCGGAGCCGGCACTTCTCCCACGGGATCTTGGAGCGCGGCACGTTGTCGGGGCGGTTCGGGAACACGTAGAGGCGCGCGGCGCCCACGCTCTCGAACTCGGTGAGCACCTTGGTCTTGAGGCCGGTCAGCGCCGCGATCACGGCCGTCACGCTGGCCACGCCGACGATGATGCCGAGCGCCGTCAGGAACGAGCGCGTCTTGTTCGCCCAGATCTGGCTGAGCGCCATGCCGATCGTCTTCAGGAAGAAGAAGCCCGACAGCACGCGGCCGGGGACGTCCGGGCGGGCGCTCATGCCGCCACCCCGTCGGCGGCGGCGCGCGCGGCCTGTGCCTCGCGGGCCGCGGGCACGTGCGGCGCCACCTCGGGATCCTCGTCCGCGGCGAGGTCGCTCAGGATCCGGCCGTCGCGCAGGCGGACCACGCGCCGGCAGTGCGCGGCCACGTCGTTCTCGTGCGTGACGATGATGATCGTCTGCCCCTCGCGGTGGAGCTGCGTGAAGAGCGCCAGGATCTCCGCGGTGGTGGCGGAGTCGAGGTTGCCCGTCGGCTCGTCGGCCATCAGGATCTTCGGGTTGTTCAGGATCGCGCGCGCGATCGCGACGCGCTGCTTCTGGCCGCCCGACAGCTGGTTGGGACGGTGGTCGACGCGCTTGGCCAGCCCGACGCGGTCGAGCGCCGCCAGCGCGCGGGTGCGCCGCTCGCGGAATCCGCCGGCGGTGGCCGAGTACATCAGCGGCAGCTCCACGTTCTCGAGCGCGGTCTGGCGCGGCAGCAGCTCGAAGCTCTGGAACACGAAGCCGATGTCCACGTTGCGGATCAGGGCCAGCTCGTCGGGCTTCATCGAGCTCACCAGCCGGCCGCCCAGGCGGTACTGCCCGTCCGTCGGGCGGTCGAGGCATCCGAGCGTGTTCATCAGCGTGCTCTTGC
>JBEBCR010000197.1:0-3081 GCA_041157565.1 Planctomycetota bacterium
TGGTCAGCCAGATGGCCGGCCCCGGTGTCCTTGACGATCTGGGTGACGAGCCGCCGCGTGAGGCCTACACCCGCCGCTACCCTCTGTTCGGGCTCGAGGCTCGCCAAGGCCCGCTCGAACAACTTCGACAGGTGCAGCGCGAGCCGATCGGCCGCCTCCGCGCCATCGAGATTCTCACAGTCGTACTGGTAATGGTCGCCCAGTTCCGCGAGGCGCGAGTCCAACGACTCGGTCAGCAAGGACTCGTACAACCCGCGCGGAGACGCAGCCATGCCGGGAATCTACTCCGCTCGCCTGGGACTTGACCAGGTGCGGCCTGCGCGACTTTCCTCGAGCGAGGGACGCAGCGTGCCAGTGCCCCATCGATCGCTTTCGTGGTGTCGCTGGCATCACGTGACTCAAGCTCCCGCGCTGCGATTCACGGCCAACTCCGTTTGCTCGCTGACGGACCTCCGTGCGCTGAACGCAGCACCGATGATGGCCCCCGCCATCACAGGCCGGACCCCGCTCGCCGCACCCTACCCCTGCCCACCCCTCCAAGCCTGCACCGCGATCCACCCATTCACCACCAACAACCCACCCGCCGGCACCATCGCGCTCCACGGGTCCTCGATGCGCACGCGCACGATCAACGCGGCGAGCATCAGCAGGGCGAGGCCCACTGCGGCGGCGGCGATCCAGCGGGGGTTGGGGCCGAGGAGGAGCCCGAGGGCGCCGGCGATCTCGAGGATGGCGATCAGGATGCGCAGGCGGGGCAGGCCGTAGCGCTCGAACTCGACGGTCATCGCTGGCGAGGCCAGGCAGAGGACGCCGTAGAAGAGGAAGGCGGCGGCCACGAGCACTCGCGCGACGAGGAGGATGGTCATGGACTCTCGGTTTCTTGCGGGAAGAGGCGCCGGTTCGGCGGAGTAAGCCGTAGAGTCGGTCGACATGCCGCCCATCGACCTCGCTTCGGTGCTTCAAGTCGTCCTCGCTCTCGGCCTGATCAATGTCTGGCTGGTGAGGTCCGGCAAGGCCACGGCCTTCCGCGGCGGCGCCTCGACGAACCTGCACCAAGAGTTCGCGGCCTACGGCTTGTCGGATGCCGTCTTCTACCTTGTGGGCGCGCTCAAGCTCGCGTCGGCCGCCGCTTTGCTGGCGGCGTTGTGGGTCCCGGCTCTAGCACTGCCCGCGGCGAGCGTGCTGGCAGCGTTGATGCTCGGCGCGTTGGCCATGCACCTCAAGGTCAAGGACCCGCTGCTCAAGTCGGTGCCGGCGCTGGCGATGCTCGCGATGACGACGACGCTCGCCGTGATGAAGCTCGGCTGACGCGGGCTACTACGGACGCAGGACGCGGATCGCGACGAGCCCAAGCTCGAACGCGCCTGCTTGCTTGTCGCCGATGACGAGGCCCAATTGCGCCGCGCGCGCGGGGTCGAATGGCGGTGCGTCGGGCACGCGGCGGCCGCGCCACATCGGCACTAGATCTGCAAAGGCGATGCGGGTACGGCTCACGCTGCCGGCGGGCGGTGTCAAGTTTGCTTGATAGCTGATGCCGTCAAAGTCGCTGTCAAGGCGAATGGACAGCTTGTACGTGTGGCCATCGCCGACAAGTTCTAGCTCGAGGCCTTCAGCACCAGTCAGACCCAACGGCGCGGGCGTCGAGCGAATGGAGGCGAACCCGCCGTTGTTCTCGAGCGACACGGTGCCCACGAAGCGCGCACCGCGCGGCCCGGAAGCACCCCCCGGCTCGATGCGACTGGACGAGACACCGCCCATCACATCGTCGTCGACACTGCGCCACGCGCGCACCACGGCTGCATCGGTGAAGTCAAACAGAACGGTCTTCTCCATGGACGGCACCTCTTGCGTGGCGCAGGCACTTGCGAGCAGGGTCAACAACAGGGCGGCGCGCATAGGATCTCCGCGCGGAAGTGAGCACCTCGCCCACCCGCTCGTGCGTGGTGACCGTTACGCTACCACGCATGACCACGCGCTCGGCTTCTCAGTTGCTCCTCCGCGCCATCGTCCTCATCGCGTTGGCTGTGCCGCTCGTGGCTCAAGTCCACTACCACCCGGACGGCCAGCCGTGGCGCCAGCGCACCGGCGACGGCCCCGATGCCGAGGTGCCGGGCTGGTACTACAACCTCGGGCGCACCGGTCTGCGCGTCGAGCTCGTGGCCGATGCGCCGACGCACCTGGTCGTGCGCCACGTCTTCGCTGACTCGGCTGCCACCGGCCGCATCGAGGTCGGAGATCACATCGTCGGCGTCGCTGGGCAACGCTTCGGGACGCCACACAGGAACGGCTATGGCATGGACGTGTTCGGGCCGCAAGGGCCGCTGCTCGACTTTGCCATCGCGCTTGAGGCGTGCCAGTCCAAGGCCGGCGAAGGACGCATCGAAGTCCTGCTCGAACGCGCCGGCAAGCCGCGCACGGCGACGCTGTCCATCGGCACGCGCTATGGCGAGTTCGCGCCGAACTTTCCGGCTGAGTGCAAGAAGAGTGAGCGCATCCTCGGCGAGCTGCTGGCCCACTTGCTCGCCGCGCAACACGACGACGGTTCGTTCGGCGATCCGGTGGTCAACACCTTCGCGCCGCTCGCTCTCCTCGCCAGCGGCGAGCGCAAGCACCTCGCGGCGGTCGAACGCAACGCGCGCTATCACGCACGCACGACCAAGGCCGTCGACAAGGACAGCTTGATCAACTGGCGCTACATGACCGCGGCCATCGTGTTGAGCGAGTACCACGCGGCCACGCGCGATGCATGGGTCGTCAAGGAGCTCGAGGAAGTACGCGACTTCCTCATGTCGTCGCAGTACATGTCGCTCGCGCAGCTCAGCCCGCGCGTCAAGGAGTCGCACCCCGACAGCTATCCCGCCAGCGCCGCGGAACAACATGGCGGCTGGGGCCACAACACCGGCTTCGAAGGCTACGGCCCCATCGCGATGCTGACGGGTCAAGGCGTCTTGGCGTTGTCCCTGATGCACCACAACGGCGTGCCGATCGAGCGCGAGCGCCTCGCCGCAGCCACCGCGTTCCTCGGACGCGGCTCGGGATCGAACGGCTATGTGTGGTACGCCGACGAAGTCGCCGGCGACA
>JBEBCR010000198.1:0-4672 GCA_041157565.1 Planctomycetota bacterium
TATTGCTCGTAGAAGTCGAGGATGTCCCTCTGGCGGCGCGTGAGCGGTGCGTTGGTCATGCTGCGTTCAGGATCGGCTGTGGAGGTCGTGTGCGTGCACGCGACCCGCATGGTGGTCGAGCCGGCGGTGCCGGCGGGTACTAGGGTCCCGATCGAGGCGGGAGTTTTCTGCTGGCGCGCTGCTGGAGGATGATGCCAAGCAGCGCCGTTCGGTTGGAGTGTCTGCGCCGCACGGAGCGCGTGAGCGAGGCTCGGCTCCGGGAGAGGCTGCTGGTTGTCGGGATCGCTCGCGCCGCCTTGGGGCTCGTCTCCACCGTGCGCTCCGACACCGACCGTCAGGTCGAACTGCGGCGTGGCGGGGGAGGGGTGCGCGATGGGGGCTTCGAGAACGAGCGGCGGGGGGATGAGCGCGGGGGCGGCGGCCGGTTGGCACGTGCTCGCGTGGCAGTGCTCCAGGTGCCGACTGGTCGCCGTGGCCCAGCGCTCGAGCTCGAACTTAAAAGAGAAAGGTGGACACCACCGCGAGGGTGGCGGCGATGACGGCCAGGAAGTCGGTCCGGAAGGATTCGATGATGCGGGTCATGTCTCGCTCCTTGTTCTGCTTGGCTGGAAGATGGCTGCGGGAGTCGCGCTTGGCGGAGTGTCGACGGGTGGCGTCGGTGCGGCCTGCGGCGGCTTGGGTGTCCGAGGGTCGGCCTTGGCATTGGCGAACCTCGTTGTCGGGCACCGTCGCAGGTGTCTTTCGTGTCGGGCGCCTTGCCGGTTCCAATCCGCGAAAGGAGCCGGCCGTTGCTTGATCCAGGTGATGTCGGCCTGTGGCGCCCGACCCGAACGACCCGCGAACTATAGCCGCCGGCCGCGGCCCGAACAAGAGGCGAAACAGGATCCGCATGGGGTCGATAGAAATGACTGCGGGACATAGAGATAGGGCGGAAAACCCGCCACGGGCGCGAGCCGACGATCATTTGGTCTTGTTAGGGTCGCGGCACGCTGGCCCTCCGCCGCTGGCAGGGAGCGGGTGTGCTGTCTTCTGGCGTCCGACCCGTCTTGGTGCGCGTGGGTGCTCGACCGTCTGCGTGGGGTCGGGCCTGGCGGTTCGACTCGCCTGCCCGATCGCACCAGCATCGTCTACACTCCACCTCTGTTGCACGGCGCCGTCGACACGCTTGACCTGCATCGCCACCAGTTGCCCTTCGGCCTGCGGCAGGTGCCTTTCTTCCGCTTCGATGTGGTCGTCGTCGGTGGCGGAGTCGCGGGCGGAGCCGCCGCCTTGGCCGCGGCCAACGCCGGCGCCACCGTGGCGGTCGTCCTCAAGGGCGATGCCAAGGACAGCAACACCCATTGGGCCGCCGGCGGCATCGCCACCGTGCTGCAGGCCCCGGATACCTTCGAGGCGCACATCGAAGACACGTTGACCGTGGGGTGCGGCCTCTCCGACCGCGAGGCGGTGGAGCGCGTCGTGCGTGGCGGCCCGGCGGCCATGGATTGGCTGCTCGCGCTGGGCGCGCAGTTCGACCGCAGGGCCGACGGGGCGTTGGCGGTCTCGCTCGAGGGCGGCCACAGCCACGCTCGCGTGGCCCATGCCAACGGCGATGCGACCGGCATGGAGATCCAGCGCACCCTGGCCGCCGCCCTGGGCTCGCACCCCTTGGTCGAGGTCTTCCCGCACACCTTCGCCGTCGACGTGCTGACCGAGCGCGACGGGCGGGCCGGGGGCGTCTTGGCCCTCGACGCGCGCGGCCGGCGCATCGCCTTCTGCGCCGCCCAGGTCGTGCTCGCCACCGGCGGCGCCGGCCAGCTCTACCGCGAGACGACCAACCCCGACATCGCCACCGGCGACGGCATCGCCATGGCGCTGCGCGCGGGCGCGGCGCTGCGCGACATGGAGTTCGTGCAGTTCCATCCGACCTGCCTCTACATCGCCGGCGCGGCGCGCGCGCTCGTCAGCGAGGTCGTGCGCGGGCACGGCGGAGTGCTGGTCGACAGGCACGGCGCGCGCTTCATGCGCGACTACCACCCGGACGCGGAGTTGGCGCCGCGCGACGTCGTGTCGCGCGCGGTGGCCGCGCGCATGGCGCAGACAGGCGACACCAGCGCCTACCTCGACCTGTCGCAGGTCGATGGCGACGCCCACGCCTTGTTCCCCGGGATCTCGCGCATCTGCCGCTTCTTCGGCATCGACATCGCCAAGGACCCCGTGCCCGTGCGGCCAGGTTGCCACTACCTCGTCGGCGGGGTCGCCACGGACCTCGACGGCCGCACCGGCGTGCGCGGCTTGTGGGCGGTGGGCGAATGCGCCAGCACCGGACTGCACGGGGCGAACCGCATGGGCAGCAACTCGCTGCTCGAGGGGCTCGTGCTCGGCTTGCAGGCCGGGCGCGCGGCCGCCAGCGAGTCGTCGCGCGACGTCGATCCGCGCGCGCTGGTCTCCAGCGGCCCCGAACGCAGCTTCGGGGTCCCGCCCGGCGTGCAGTTCAACACCCAGGACGTGGTCTACGCGCTCAAGTCGCTGATGTGGCGCCAAGCCGGAGTGGAGCGCGACGCCGCCGAGCTCTCCGACGCGCTCTCCAAGCTGCACTTCTGGGCGCAGGCCGCGTCGCGCGCCGGCGACGGTGGCGCGCGCGCGCTGGAACTCGTCAACATGCTGACCGTCGCGCGGGCGATCGTGCTGTCGGCCCTGCATCGGCGCGAGTCGCGCGGCACGCACCATCGGCGCGACCACCTGCAGCGCGCCCAGCCCTGCCACACCCTGCTGCGGCCCGCCATCGAGCACGGCATGCTGGCGCGGCTCTACTTGACCCACGAGCCCGTGCGCCTCGCCGCCGGCGCACCCTCCGCGTGAAGTCCACCGCCTCGATCCGCGCGCACTGGGGACATCGCTCCATGGACGCGCGCGCTTGGCGCGGGCAACCTGCGCGCTCGCCATTCGCCGTGTCACGCCCGACCCCGAGGCCGATCCCCGCATGAGCCGTCCGCCCCGTCCCACAGCCCGTCCGCGCGAACGCATCCTGTGCGTCGGCGTGCGCCACCCCGAAGCGGGGGACATGGACGAGGACCTCTCGGAGGCCGAAGGCCTGGTCGCCGCCGCGGAGGCCGACGTGGTCGGCGAGGGCGTGCTGCAGAAGAAGCAGCGTCCGGATCCGGCGACGCTCTTCGGCAGCGGCAAGGTGGCGGAGATCAAGCGCGAGCTCGAGCGACTCGCGCCCGACGCGGTGGTGGTCGACAACGACCTGACGCCGGCGCAAGGTCGCAACCTCGAGAAGGCCTGGGGCGTGCGCATCATCGACCGCAGCGAGCTGATCCTCGACATCTTCGCGCGCCGCGCGCGCACGCGGCAGGCGCGCCTGCAGGTCGAACTGGCGCAGAACGAGTACCTCGCGCCGCGCCTGCGGCGGATGTGGACCCACCTCGAGCGCATGGAGGGCGCCGTGGGCGCGCGCGGTCCGGGCGAGACGCAGCTCGAGACCGACAAGCGCCTCGTCAAGCGGCGCATCCAGGACCTGCGCGAGGAACTGGCCGAGATCGAACGGCGCAAGCAGCGCGAGGTGCGCACGCGCAGCGACGTTTACACGGTGGGCCTCGTCGGCTACACGAACGCGGGCAAGTCGACCCTGCTCAACGCGTTGACCGGCTCCGACGAGCTGGTGGCCGACATGTTGTTCGCCACGCTGGACACGCGCACGCGCCAGTGGCGCCTCAAGGACGGCCGCACCGTCCTCCTGTCCGACACCGTCGGATTCCTGCGGCGCTTGCCGCACCACCTGGTCGCGTCGTTCCACGCCACCTTGGAGGAGACGCTGGAGGCGGACCTCCTGCTGCACGTCGTCGACGCCTCGCATCCCGAGGCGTCGCTGCAGATGCAGGCGGTGGACCACGTGCTGGGGCAGCTGTCGGCTTCGACGCGCGCCGAGGTGCTGGTGCTCAACAAGATCGACCGCGTGGCGGATCCGCTGCAGCTCCATTGGCTGGTGGCGGATCGCAAGGAGGATTCGGTGTGGGTCAGCGCGAGCACGGGCGCGGGGCTCGAGCGCCTCGACGCCATGGTCGCCAGCCGCCTCGACCGCCGCAGCGTCCTGGTCGAGATCAGCATGCCCGCGGCCGACGGACGCCTCGACGCCGCGATCCGCAAGCTGTGCCGCCCGCTCGAGGAGCGCTACGACGAGGTCGATGGCGTGCGCACGTTGCGCGTGATGCTGACCGATGGCGCGCTGGGCAACCTGCGTCGCGGGGCGGGCTCGGCCGTGCGCTTCGAAGTGCTCAGCGCGGCACGCGAGAGCCTCGCGCCCTAGCTTGAACGCAGCTCGTGGGCGCGTTCCAGCGCGCGGGGAACGTGGCGGGACTTCGTGCAGCCCGAGGGGAGCAGGAGTTCCCGCGCGAGCAGCGTCAATCGCCATGCGCGGAGTCCGCTGCTGGGCGCGCTGGCGCAGCGCAACGGCGCCGGAGGTTGCAGTCCAAATCCCTCGGGACAGCTGGTCCATGGACCTCAGGGCCCAGCGGCGTTCTTGGCGATCCTCGCCGCTAGACTAGGCTCGCAACTCCCTTCCCGCCTCCCCCCCCTTGGGCCGATAGCCATGCCGCCTACGCCTTCGTCGTCCCCGTCGAACGATCCGTCTCGTCCGTTGTCCTTGGCGAAGGAGCTGTACGCGAGCTTCCTGGCGCAACGCGAGCTTCCC
>JBEBCR010000199.1:0-4271 GCA_041157565.1 Planctomycetota bacterium
TCGCGGCCGTGCTGCAGCAGGCCAAGGACGCGCCCGAGCGCGCCGCCGCCGCCATCGCGACGCTCGGCGCCATGGGCGGTCCGCTCGCCAAGGACGCCTTGTGCCGCGCGCTCGAGTCGCACCCCGCGCCGTGGGTGCGCGCGCGCTGCGCCTTCGAGCTCGGGCGCGCGAAGGATCCCTCGTTGCTTGGTCGGCTGCTCCTGCGGCTGAAGTACGAGGTCGATGGCGAGGGCGTGCTGTGGATCGCC
Organism: Planctomycetota bacterium; assembly: GCA_041157565.1. GTDB lineage: Bacteria > Planctomycetota > UBA1135 > UBA1135 > SXXH01. Next base: position 249 of record JBEBCR010000199.1, read on the forward strand.
GACGCCCTGGCGCAGCAGGGCAACCTGGCGGGGCTGGAAGGGCTGCTCGTCGTCGCCAGCCGGAAGGACGACACGTGGCTCGCCGACACGGCGCGCGCCAAGGCCGACGAGTGGGCCGTGGCGCGCGGCGTGGGCTTCGGCGGCGAACTGCTGCGGCGCCACGCCAACGGGCTCGTTCCCGACGCCGCGAAGGAGGGCGCCAACGACTGCCTCGCCTGGACGATGGTGCGGCGCCTTTCGCAGTTCGACCTGCGCCAGGTGGACGACGCGCGCTTCGTGCTGGCGCGGCTCGACGATTCCGTCGTGCCCATCCTCGCGCGCAGCTTGCGCGACGAGGACCGCTACATCCGCCTGCACGCGGCCCAGTGCCTCGAGCGCCGCGGAGCGCGCGCGCGCGCCGCCATCCCGGCGCTGGTAGAGGCGCTCGGCGATCCCACCACGGCGCCCGTCGCGGCCGCCGCGCTGGCCGCGACGGCAGACGCCTCCGTCGCCGCGCCGCTGGCGCGCGCCTTCGAGGCCAGCGCGCACCACGAGACGCGCGTCGCCTGCGTCCTGGCCCTGGAGCGCTTGTGCGCCGCGCCGCCGCTCGACGCCGCCGGAGGGCGCGTCGAGCATGGCGCGTGGCGCGCGCGGCTCGACGCCGAGGTGGGTGGTTGGAGCGCCAGGTTCGCCGCGACTCACGAGCGCGCGCAGTTGCCGCTCGACCTGCGGCAGGCGGCGGCGCAGGCGCTGGTGGCGGGCGACGTCGGCCTCGCGGCCTGGGGATTCCTGTGCGACCTCGCCACGCGCACCGACGGGGATCCGGACACGGCGCTGCGCGCGCTGCGCGAGTCCTTGGAGCGCCGCGCCGCGTCCGGCGAGCCGGACGCCACGGCGGCGCTGGAGCGCTGGCGCGCGCTCGCCCCCGCCAGCGGGACCATCGAGACCATCGAGGCGGCCAACGCGCGGCGCGCCGCGCAGGCTCGGTTGGCGCGCGCCGCCGCGCCCCGCTCCTGAAGCGCGGCGCGGCAGCGTGCCTTGGCCGAAAAGCCGCGCCACCACGCGGTTTTTCCAGGTCGCCTGCCGGCGGACGCCAGCGCCTCCCGGAAGAGGCCCCCGCGCGGGAGCGGGACGGCTCACGCTCCCGCCGCATCCGGCCGATCTAGTACTCTCCCGACCGCCCCGCGCGGGGTGCGATCCCATGACGATCCGCGAGTCCATGCACGGCGCAGCGCGCCACAGAAGGCGGCCCATCCGCGCCGGGTGCGCGCGATGAAGGGCTCGTTCCCCGCGCTCGTCGAGCTCTCCAGCGTCGAAGGACCGGTCGCCTGCCTCGCGGCGCACCCCGACGACGAGACGCTGGGCTGCGGAGGCACGCTGGCGCTGCTCGCCGCGCGCGGACTCGATGTGCGCGTGGTCGTCGTGGCCGACGGCGGTCCCGACGGCGAGCGCCGCCGCGCCGAGGCGCGCGAGGCCTGCCGGCTGCTCGGCCTAGCCGAGCCGCGCTTCCTCGGGCTTCCCGACGGGGCGCTCGGGGCCCAGACGCACCTCGCCGGCAGTCTGTCCAGTTTGCTTGACGAACTGGGGGCGCGCACGGTGTTCGCGCCCTCGCCCTGCGAGCACCATCCCGACCATCGCGCGCTGGCCATGGCGGCCGCCTCGGCTCTGGCGCGCGGACCGGCGCGCGAGGCCTGGTTGTGGGCCGTCAACACGCCCGTGCTCGACGGGTGCCTCGTCGACGTGGGGGCGGCGCACGAAAAAAAGCGCGCCGCGCTGTCCGCCCACGCCTCGCAGCTCGCCGGCGGGCGGCTGGAGCGCGCGCTGTCGGCGGATCTGGCGCGTTCGCTCGACGTCGACGCGCCCGGGGTCGAGCGCGTCGAGGCCTTCACGCGCCGTTCGTCGGCCGACGTGCTCGAGTTCGCGCTGCAGGTGGCGCGGCTGCGCGCGCCGGCCGCCCCGCCCGGCGGCAGGAGCGGCGCCACCGCCGTGGTCTCGACCTGGAACAAGCGCGCGGACCTGCGCGAGAACCTGCTGGCGCTCGAGGCGCAGACCCTGCCCTTCGACGAGATCGTGGTGGTCGACAACGCCTCGACCGACGGCACGGCGGCGATGGTCAAGTCCGAGTTCCCGCGCGTGCGCCTGGTGGTCATGCCGCACGACCGCTACGGCGCCTGCGAGACCTTCAACGTGGGCTTCGCCTCGGCGACCACCGAGTACACCGCGATCCTCGACGACGACATCGTCATGCAGCCGCAGTGGCTCGAGAAGAGCCTGGCGCGCATGCGCGCCGAGCCCGAATCGACCGCCATCGTCTCCACGCAGGTGGTCGAGCCCGGCACGCCCGAGTCGTACCTGCGCTCGCCGCTCGTCAACAGCGAGCGCTACATGTCGACCTTCCGCGGCTGCGCCTCGCTGGCGAAGAGCCGCGCCATCCGCGAAGCGGGCTGGTACGACGTCAACCACTTCATCTACGGCAACGAGCGCGACCTGACCTGCAGGCTGTTGAACCGCGGCTGGCGCGTGCTGCAGTACCCGGGCGCCGGCGTGTGGCACAAGACGCCCTTCGGCATCAAGATGGGCAAGCGCAGCCTGTACTACCACGCGCGCAACGCCTTCCTGACCATGCTCAAGTACGCCCCGGCGAAGGATCTGGCGCGCCTGCCGTTCCTCGTCCTGTTCAAGGTCGTGCTGCGCGGCTCGAAGAAGGAGGCCGAGGGCTCGGTGGCCGACGCCACCGGCACGATCGGCATCGGCCGCAGCCTCAGGGAGACGCCCGGCGCGTGGTGGGTGCTCGTCAAGGCCTGCGCCTCCATCGCGGCGAACATCCCGTACTGCTGGCGCCACCGGCAGCCGTGCCGCCACCCCGACTTCGAGCTGCCCTTGTCGTGAGCGAGTCGGCGCCGCACGAGCTGGTCGACCTGGTCGTCGTCAACTGGAACGGGCGGCGGCACGTCGAGCGCCTGGTCGCCGCGCTGCGCGCGCTGCGCGGGCCGATCGGGCGGCTGATCGTCGTCGACGGCGCCTCGGGGGATGGCTCGGCCGCCGACATCGCCGCGGCGCTTCCGGGGGCCGAGGTGCTGCAGCTCGGAGCGAACCTCGGCCCGAGCGTCGCCCGCAACAGGGGCCTCTTCGCCGCGCGCACCGCGCGCGTGCTGCTCGTCGACAACGACGCCTACCTGCTGCCCGACGTGCTCGAGCGGCTCTTGGCCGTCGCGCGCGCGCGGCCCGAGGCCGCCCTGGTCCAGCCGCGCTCCGTCTTCGCCGACGAGCCCGCGCGCGTGCACTACGACGGCGGCGCGCTGCACCACGTCGGCCTGATCGCGCTGCGCAACTTCTACGCGCCGCTCGAGTCGGCGAGCGGCACGGGCGTGGTCGAGGTCGACGCCTGCGTGTCGGTGTGCCTGCTCGTCGACAAGGAAGCCGTGCTCCTCGCCGGCGGCTTCGACGAGCGCATGTTCATCCTGTTCGAGGACCTCGACCTGTCGTTCCGGCTGCGGGCCATGGGGCGTTCGATCCTGTCGGTGGAGGAGGCGCTGTGCCTGCACGGCGGTGGCACGCCGGACCTCAGCTTCCGCGACGGGCCGCGCTATCCCGGCTCGCGCGTGCGCCACCACAGCAAGAATCGCTGGCTGTTCATCGCCAACAACTACCGCGCGCGCACGATCCTCGCCTGCCTGCCGTCGTTCGCGGCGTACGAGCTGGCGCAGTTCGCCTTCGCCCTCGCCGCGGGCGCCGCGGGCGAGTGGTGGCGCGGCAAGCGCGAGTGGTGGGCCGACCGCGCGCACTGGCGGGCGCGCCGCGCGCGGCTCGAGCGCATGCGCACCACGCCCGACCGGCGCCTGCTCGCGGGCGGGCCGCTGACCTTGACTCCGGCGGTGGCGCGCGGCGGCAAGGCGTTCCTCGCCCGCGCGCTCGACGGGTGGATGCGCGCGTGGTGGTGGCTGCCGCGGCCGCTCGCCGGCTAGCGACTCACAGCTCGTCGACCCAGCGCCGGAGGACGGCGACCTGCGCCGGCTCGAGCCGCGCCTCGGGGTGCGCCAGCTT
>JBEBCR010000200.1:0-4527 GCA_041157565.1 Planctomycetota bacterium
TGGGCGCCACCACGTCGAGGATCTGCGCGTCGCCGCGCGAGCGCGGGGGTGGCGCGAGCAGGACGCTGTCGACGCCGTGGCGCGCCAGCGCGTCGAGCCTCGCCTGCGCCGCCGCGCCGCCGGCTCCGTCCCCGTAGATCAGCACGCGCCCCGGCGCCTCCTCCACCAGCGCCAACGCGGCGTGGAGGTCGCCGCGCGCCTCGCCCCCGGCGCCTTGGGCGCGCCGCGCGGCGGACGCCAGCGCCTCCGGCTCGAGTCGGCGGGCGCCTTCGCCGTAGGCGATGCACGCGAGCGTCGCTCCGGCCTCGCGCGCGTCCGCCTGGGCGCGCGCGAGAGCCTGCGCCAACGCCGCCGCGTGGTCGTCGCGGCCGCCGCAGCTCGAGCGCGACAGGTCGACGAGGAACCAATGCCGCGGCGCGGCGGCGAGGCCCAGCCAAGCCTGCGCCAGCGCAGCGACGAGGCACGCGGCCGCGGCGAGGATCGACAGCCGGCGCGCATCCATGCGAGACGCTCACACCACGCGCCGCGCGCGGCTCGTGGAATCGATCCACCCGCCGCCGACGAGGCGGTCCCCGAGGTAGAAGGCGGCGCCCTGGCCCGGGGTCACGGCGAGCTCGGGCTCGTCGAAGGCCACCTCGGGCGCGCCGCGCGTCGACACGACCGCCGGCGCCGGACGCGAGCGGTAGCGATGCTGCACGAGCACGCGCAGCTCGCCGGACTCCGGCGCGTCGACGCCGATCCAGTTGACGCGATCGAGCCGGCAGCCCGACACGCCGCCCTCGGCGCGGGTTCCCAGCACGACGCGGCCCTCCTCGGGCCGCAGCTCGACGACGTACAGCGGTTCGCCGCCGCCGACGCCGTGGCCGCGGCGCTGGCCGATCGTGTAGTGCTCCGTGCCGGCGTGGCGCCCGAGCACCTTGCCGGACGTGTCGACCAGCTCGCCGCCGTGGAGCGGCACGCCGTGCTCCTCCAGCAGCAGCCTGTAGTCGTTCTTCGGCACGAAGCAGATCTCCTGGCTGTCCTTCTTCTCGCTGGTGCGCAGTCCACGCTCGCGCGCCAGTCGCCGCACCTCGGACTTCCTGAGGCCGCCCAGCGGCAAGTGCGTGCGACGCAGGTCCTCCTCGGCCACGGAGAAGAGCTGGTAGCTCTGGTCCTTGTCCGCGTCGAGGCCGCGCGAGAGGTGCACGCGGCCTTCGAACACGGCGAGCCGCGCGTAGTGTCCGGTGGCGACCCCCTCGGCGCCGAGCTCGCGGGCGAATTCGATCAGCTTGCCCATCTTGAGGTCGCGGTTGCACACCGCGCACGGATTGGGCGTGCGGCCGCGCGCGTACTCCTCGAGGAAGTAGCGCACGATCGCGCCGAACTCGCCCGACAAGTCGACCGAGTGGAACGGGATGCCGAGGCCGGCGGCGACCATGCGCGCGTCGCGCGCGTCCGACAAGGAGCAGCAACTCTTCTTCTGCGACTCCTCGGCGGGCACCTTGACCCCGTTGCGCATGTACATGCCGACCAGCTCGCGCCCTTCCGACTGGAGCAGCATGGCGGCGACCGAACTGTCGACTCCGCCGCTCATGGCGACGACGAGGCGCCCCGGACGGGGGTCGGCGAGCACGCCCGCGGGCGGGTTGGAGTCCATGCGGGCATTCTAGTACCCTCTTCGCCCGCTCCGCACGCCCCGCGCCGGACCCACACCGACATGATCACCTTCCTCGCCCTGCTCCAGGACGCCCCCGCCGCCACCCCCGCGCAACCCGGCGCGCTCGACGCCGTGCTGGGCAGCTTCTTCGTGCCGCTGCTCTTGTGCTTCGGCGTCTTCTACTTCCTCGTCATCCGCCCCGAGGGCAAGCAGCGCAAGAAGCGCCAGGAGATGCTCGACGCGCTGAAGAAGGGCGACTCCGTCGTCTTGTCCTCGGGCATCCACGGCCACGTGTCGGCGATCCACGACGACACGGTGAGCGTGCAGGTCGACGAAGGAGTGCGCTTGAAGGTCTCGCGCAGCGCCATCGCCGAAGTCAAGCCCGCCGCCTGAGCGCCGGGCGCGCCCGGCGATCCGCGCCATGGCGAAGGCCTCGTGGCTGTGGCGAGCGTGGTCGCGCCTGCTGGGCGCCGATCCCGAGCGCCTCGACGACGCGCGGCTCGGGCTCGCCGGCGAACGCGAGGTGGCCCGCATATTGCGCGCGCGCGGCGACGAGCTGCTCGCCGCGCGCCTCCAATCGTCCTCCGCGGAGATCGATCTCCTGAGTCGCGACCGGCATGGCCGGCTGTGGCTGCACGAGGTGAAGACGACGCGCGAGCCGCCGGGGGCCGCCGGGGCGGCCGTTGGCGCGCGCCGTGCGCTCGCCGGTCGCGTGGGCGAGGGCCAGGCCCGGCGGCTGGAGCGCGCGCGCCGGGCGCTGGCCGCGGCCCGGCGCGAGGAAGTCGGAATCCGGCTGTGGAGCGTGCGGGTGGACGCGTCGGGAAAGTTCTTCGCCACGCCGACGGTGCTCTCGGAGCCGCGCAAGACCTGAAGCCCCGCCCCGCGGCAATGTGCGCGACGAGCTAAGCCACGCGGCGGGCTGGATCCGAAAGATGGCTACACTCCCGCGCCGGCGACCAACCCGCCGGCGGCCCCATGCTGCGCGTCATCCGACACTACCTGCCGCTGCGCAAGGCGCTGCTGATCGCCACCGAGACGATCATGCTGACGGCGGTGATCTGCGCCTGGATGAGCGCGCACCTTTGGCAGCCCGACCCCGAGGTCGAGGCGCGGCTCTTCGGCCTGATCCCGGCCATGACCCGCGACGACGCGCTGTGGCGCTGCCTCTACTCCTCGTTCCTCTTGTCGGTCCTCTCGCAGCTCGCCATCAGCTTCAACGAGCTCTACGACGTGCGCATCTCGGGCTCGCGCTACGATCGCGCCTCGCGCTTCGTGGAGTCGGCCGGTTCGGCGCTGTTCCTGTCGCTCTTGATGGTCGTCCTGATGGACACCTGGCACCTCGACAAGGTGCTCGACTTCCCGCCGCTGACGCTGACGCAGCGCGTGCAGTCGCTGGTGTTCGCGCTGCTGACCGGGTTCGTGCTCCTGTACGCCTGGCGCTCGTTGTTCCACGCGCTGCTGCGGCAGGAGCGCTTCGCGCAGCGCCTCCTGGTGCTGGGCGCGGGAGAGACCGCCCACACGCTGGCCCGCGAGGTGCTCGAGCGCCCCGACGCCGGCTTCGCGCTCGTTGGAATCCTGCCCGGCGGCGAGTCGACGCGCGAGGCCGCCACCCACCTGCTGCCGCCCGTCGATCGCGGGCCGACGCGTTCGCACGTGCTGCCGGCCCTCTCCGCCCGCGCGCGGCCCACCACCCTCTCGCGACTCGTCGAGGACCTGCACGTGGACACCGTGGCCGTGGCGCTCGAGGATCGGCGCAGCAGCCTGCCGACCGAGGAGCTGCTCGCCTGCCGCATCGCCGGCGTCCACGTGGTCGAGCAGGAGTCGCTCTACGAGCTGATCACCGGCAAGATCGCCGTGCAGGCGCTGCGTCCAAGCTACCTGATCTTCGGCGAGGGCTTCGAGCGCCACGCGCTCTCGCGCCTCGCCAAGCGCGCCCTCGACGTGACGGCCGCGCTGCTGATCCTCCTCGTCGCCTGGCCCTTCATGATCGCAACCGCCATCGCGGTGGCCCTCGACTCGCGCGGGCCGGTGATCTTCGCGCAAGAGCGCGTCGGCAAGGACGGTCGCAAGTTCACGCTGATGAAGTTCCGCTCGATGCGCGCCGACGCCGAGAAGCTGACCGGACCGGTGTGGGCGGTCGCCGACGATCCGCGCATCACCAAGGTGGGCCGCTTCATCCGCAAGACGCGCCTCGACGAGCTGCCGCAGCTCTTCAACGTGCTGGGCGGCTCGATGTCGCTGGTCGGGCCGCGCCCCGAGCGCGAGGTGTTCGTCGAGGAGCTGGCCGCCAAGATCCCCTACTACCGCCAGCGCCACATCGTGAAGCCCGGACTGACGGGTTGGGCGCAGATCAACTACCGCTACGGCTCGACCTTCGAGGACTCGGTGCAGAAGCTGCAGTACGACATCTTCTACATCAAGAACCAGAGCCTCCTCTTCGACCTCTCGATCCTCTTCAACACGATCAAGACCGTGCTGCTGCGCAAGGGCACTTGACGCCCCCGGCGCGGATGGGCGACTTCGCCTAGACTCTTGGGCATGCGCCTCCCCCTGCAAGCGGCCTGCGCCCTGCTGCTAGCCACCGGACTGCACGCCAACGGCGTCGGGCCCGAGACCGCGCTCCTCGTCGTCGATCCGCGCGATCCCGACAGCCTGCGCGTCGCCAACCACTACGTCGCGTTGCGCGGCCTGCCGCCGAGCGCCGTGCTGCACGCGCCGCCCGTGGCGGATTCCGCCGGCGAGTTCTGGTCGGCGCATCGGCGCGGCCTGGAGGGCGAACTGGCGCGGCGCGGCATCGAAGCGCAGACGAGCCTCGTGATCCTCTCGGCGCATCCGCGCTTCCAGTCGTCGGCCGCGGGGCTCGTGTCGGACGCCTGCTTCCCCGTGGGACG